>SLKT01000065.1 GCA_007134485.1 Wenzhouxiangella sp.
GATGCGGCCAGCAAACCGCCGAGTGCGGCCGGCTTGATCACCAGCGCACTGACGCGACCGTCTTCCAGGCACTGCATGGCATCATCCCGATTGACACAGCTCTCATCGGCAGCAATGCCGGGGCCCTGGCCATCCCAGGCATCCAGCAGCCGTTTGAAGCTTTTCCGGTCAACCGGCTGCTCGACCAGCTCGACCCGTTCGGCCGGCAGCCGGCGCAGCATGGCCATGGCCGTTTCCACCGACCAGGCGCCATTGGCATCCAGCCTGAAGCGCATGCCCGGGCAGCGCTCCAGTACGGCCTCGACCCGTTCCAGATCCTCGCGGGCACTGGCGGCGCCCACCTTGAGCTTGCAGACCGTGTATCCGGCACCTGCCGCCTCCGAGACCCGGCGGCAGGTCTCCCCGATCTCCAGCGCGCCCAGGGTGTACTGGACCGGGACACTCTCAGAAATCCCACCGAAACGATCACCTTTCAGAGTCTGCGCCAGAGGCTGTCCGGCGGCACGACTGAGCGCATCAAGCACGGCCAGCTCGATGCCGGCGTGCAGCACAGCGCGATCAGCCAGTTCAGGCATCGCCCGGCCCAGGTCGTTGACCGAATCCAGATCGCGGGGAACATCGAGGCTTTCAAGCAAGTGCAGCGAGTCGTCCACCGTTTCCTCGCTCCAGCCGGGCAGCGGCGCGACCTCGCCGTAACCAACCCACCGATCCCCGCCGCAATCGACCGTGGCGCTGACCAGAATCAAACTGCGGCGATCAAAGGTTCCCGCCCCCGTCACCAGCGGCCGGCTCAGGGGCAATTCCAGGGTTCGGCCGCTCAGCACTTGAAGTCGAAGCGGTCGGTCAAGCAGCTTGGGATCGGCAGTCCTGCTCATGCACGCGGGGCAGGCGACTCGATATCTTCCAGTACACCGACCACCCGGGCGATCAGGTCATCGCGCAATTGCCGATCGTCGAGGCGACTGGTCGCTACGCGAATGACATCGAGACCGGGACCGGTCAGGGCCTTCTCGAGCAGGTCATGGAAATCGGACCAGTCGCCAACCTGGCTCAAGGTCACTGCTGAGGGCAAAATCTCGGCCAGTGACAGACGACCGCCGGTGGCGAAGTGCTTCTCATGGGCCGGCTCCAGGCCGGCGCTGGGCAGGTACTCGAAAATTTCGCCGCCGTCGTTGTCGACCACGATCACGGTCAGATCCAGCTCCATTTCGATGGCCAGCAACAGCGCCGCCAGATCATGGCGCAGGGCGACATCGCCGATGACGAGCACGGTCGGCGCTTGCGGCCGGTCAGGATACTGGCGGCGACCGGCCGCTAGTCCCGCAGCCGTCGAGACGATGCCGTCGATGCCGTTCAGACCGCGATTGAAGTGAACCTCCAGGTCGCGTTGATGGGCGCTCATGAAGGTATCGAGATGACGCACCAGCATGCTGCTGGAAAAAAACAGCAGGCTGTCGACAGGCAGCAATCCGCCCAGCCGATGCCACAATCCGGGCGAGGACAGTTCATCGCTGGCATCCAGCACTCGAGTCAACTCGCCACCGGCCAGGTCGGCGGCGCGGATGTGCGCATCCAGCCAGTCGGCGCGTTGCAGCGACGCCGCTCCGAGTTTTTCGGTCAAGGCGGTGAACAGCCCACGTTCATCGGCAATGATCTGGTCGCCGGCCTGGTGCTCGGGGTCGGCCAACACCGGTGTCGACGACACCACCACCTGCTGCACGTCCGCGGCTGAGTGGCAAAAAGCCTGCAGGGGCCATGACAGCGGTGCATGTCCGGTGCGCAGGATCAGGTCCGGCTGACCATGGTCACGGTAGAAGTCACTGGCGGCGATCAGGTCGCCGGTGGCCAGGATTCCCGCACCGCAACCCTGCCAGTGGCGCAGGCCGGATGCCGGCTCGGCCAGTATCGGAATCGCGGCCCGGGCGGCGAAATCGCGCAGGGCCTCACGGTAGTCGCATCCGCGCAGGTCACTGCCGGCGAGTATCAGTGGTCTGCGGCTGTTCTGGATGCGCCTGATCAAATCATCAGCTACAGCCGGCTCCGGCATCGACCGCCCCTGGCAGACCCGGACCCAGGGTTGTCCGTCGGGACGACCCTGTACCACCGCCCGGGCCTGATCGGCGAGCTGGGCTGGCACATGGTCGCGATGTTCAGCAGCCACGGGAACCGGCTCCAGCGGCTTGCGAAACGGCACATTGAGATGCACCGGTCCAGGCCAGGGTGAGCAGGCTTTCTGGATGGCGCGCGCGGTCAGCGAGCGCAGATAGCTGAGCCGATCGGCCGAGGCTTCGGCCTGGGCGATGCGATGAAACCAGCGCACGTGCGCACCGTACAGGTGATCCTGCTCCATGACCTGCAGGGCACCGCACTCATGTTCATCGCGCAGACGGTCGGCCGTCAGTACCAGCAGCGGCACACCGGCCCGGTCGGCTTCGCAGATGGCCGGGTAGTAATTGGCCGCCGCCGTCCCCGAAGTACACAGCAAGGCCACCGGCGCGCGCAGACTGCGCGCCAGTCCCAGAGCAAAAAACCCGGCCGAGCGCTCGTCGATGACCGAGTAATCCTCGATGGCTGGATGCTCGTTGAACTGGAACACCAGCGGCGCCGAACGCGACCCCGGCGAGATCACTACCGCCTTGAGTCCTGAACGAGCGAACTCGTCGACCATGACCCGCGCCCACAAGGTATTGACATTCGGAGCCACCATCACGCCGTATCCGCGATCAGTAATGCCAGGGGAAGTTCGAAAAGTCCTGGGGACGCTTCTCCAGGAAGGCATCACGGCCCTCGCGGGCCTCGTCGGTACCGTAGGCCAGGCGGGTAGCCTCGCCGGCGAACAGTTGCTGGCCGACCATGCCGTCATCGGGCAAGTTGAACGCATACTTGAGCATGCGCATGGCTGTCGGGCTCTTGGAGTTGATGATCTCGGCCATCTCGATGGCGCGCTGCTCGAGCTGTTCATGCGCCACGACTTCGTTGACCATACCCATGACAAACGCTTGCTCGGCGGTGTACGCCTTGCCCAGAAAGAACAACTCGCGGGCGCGTTTCTGGCCAACCTGGCGCGCCAGCAGGGCGGAGCCGTAGCCGGCATCGAAGCTGGCCACGTCGGGATCGGTTTGGCGGAAGCGGGCATGCTCGCGACTGGCAATGGTCAGATCGCAGACCACGTGCAGACTGTGACCGCCACCGACGGCCCAGCCGGGCACCACGGCAATCACGATCTTGGGCATGAATCGGATCAGGCGCTGGACTTCGAGAATATGCAGGCGTCCCACCCGGGCCGTATCGGCCTGTTCATACTGGTACCCGTCACTGCCGCGAACCGCCTGGTCGCCGCCGGAAGAAAACGCCCAGCCACCATCTTTTCCAGAGGGACCATTACCGGTCAGCAACACGCAACCGATATCAGTCACCTGGCGGGCATGATCGAGTGC
>SLKT01000029.1 GCA_007134485.1 Wenzhouxiangella sp.
CTTGGGTCGTTCGCATGATCGTATCTCCTATCAGAGTGAAAAGACCCCCTACCAAGCGTAGGGTGATCTGCGAACGGCCCACTTTTCAAGTGCCGCCGTTCGCATGCCTCATAGGATCTACTTTTTTTGGAGTTGCCGATCCGGCTTCTTCACTTGTAGGTCGGCCTGACACGGCCGACGGACGAGATTGGACCAACCGCCACCGGTTTGTTGGCGTGTCCGATCCAAAACTGTGGCTCGGCACACATCGATTTCATGTCGATGTTTGCGCTGTCGACCGTCGGGGATGTGACCCCGATCTACGGTTTTGGGCTGATGCCAACGACGACGTCGGTCATTTCCGGGACTTTTTCAATCAGGACCTTCTGAACCTTGCGGGCGATACGGTCGGCTTCCAGCAGGGTCAGGTCGGGATCGAGGTGAATTCTGACGTCCATGAAAGCCTGGCCGCCCATTTTTCGGGTGCGTAGCTGATCATGGCCGCGCACGCCATCGACTGAATCGATCAGTTGTCCAAGTTCAGCGAGTTTTTCCGGTGACAGTCCGGTATCGACCAGCTCTGCAACCGAGCTGCCGATGAACTGCCATCCGACCCAACCGACCATGATGGCCACGAAGATCGCGGCCAGCGGGTCCAGCCAGGGGAAGCCGGCCACGGCGCCGCCGGCGCCGATGATGACCACCACGGACGAAAATGCATCCGAGCGGTGATGCCAGGCGTTGGCGGCGATCAGCGGGGAGCGGGTCTTTCGAGCAACCACCTGGGTGTAATGGTAAAGGCCTTCCTTGACGGCCACCGACAGCGCGGCTGCGACCAGCACGATCCAGCCCGGTTGCATCTGCCTTTCCGGATCGAATAAACGGCCAACGGAATCGAAGACGAATCCGGCAGCGACGGCTAGCAACAGAAATCCGACGATGGCGGTGGCGGCTGTTTCGATCCGCGCATGCCCATAAGGGTGGTTCTCGTCGGCGGCATGCGAACCCCAGCGCGCGGCGATCAATACCAGTGCATCACCGAACAGATCGGACAGGGAATGAATGCCATCGGCAATCAGGGCCTGAGATTGACCGATCACGCCGACGACGGTCTTGCCGACAGCCAGCACGAAGTTGGCCGCCGCACCTACCAGGGTGACTTTCTTCTTGGCCGGCCAGTCCGAGGGCAGCCCCGAACCCTGATGATCGGATGTCGGATCGACTGACATCAGAGGATGAGCACCTTGGCGCCCCGGATGTTGCCACTGCGGATTTCATTCAGTGCCTGATTGGCCTGCTCGAGGCTGAAGGTCTGTATCTCGGGAGTAAATCCGTGGGTGGCCGCAGTCTCTAGAAAATCGGATATATCCCGCCGGGTAACATTGGCCACCGACTTGATCTCCTTTTCCTTCCAGAGCTGTGCCGGATAATCGAGTTCGGCCAGCCGGTTTCGATCAACTGCTTCCTTGCTGATGGCATTGATCACCAGCCGACCGCCCGGGGCCAGTCTTTTCAACGCTTCCATGATCGGAGTCCATACGGGCGTGGTATCGATGATGGCATCGGGTTGATCGGGTGGATCATCAAAGGTATCGCCCGCCCATGTAGCGCCGGCCGCCAGGGCCTGCTCGCGTTGGTCCGAATCGCGCGCCCATACCATGACCGGGCTTTCAGGCAATATCGCACGGGCCAGCGCCAGCACCAGGTGATTGGACGCGCCGAACCCTGTCAGGCCCAGCACCTGGCCATTGTTCAGACCGGTCAACCGCAGGCTGCGCAGACCAATGGCGCCGGCACACAGAAACGGTGCGGCATGCTCATCCTTGAGCGCCTCCTGAATGGGGTGAATAAAGTCGGCATTGACGGTCATGAATTCGGCATAGCCGCCATCCAGATCGCATCCGGTGCCCTCGAAGTCGGGACACAGGTTTTCCTCACCTCTCTCGCACCAGCGACATTGCCCACATGCGCCACCGATCCAGCCCACACCAACACGCTGACCCAGGAATGATTCATCGACCCCCTCCCCCAGCATATCCACCCTGCCGACCACCTGGTGCCCGAGTACTCGCGGCAAGGGTGTGGCGACCCGTCCCTCGATCTGGTCCAGCTCGGTATGGCAGACGGCGCAGACATGGACCTGAATTCGGACTTCACCGGCAGCCGGCTCCGGAAGGGGCAGCTCTTCCAGCCTGAGCGGTGAACGCCGGCCATCCATCTCACCGGTCTGATGCAGCCTCATCGCGCGCATGATGGCAGATTATAGAGCGAAGCCGATAAGTCAGGCCGCCAATCGGGTTATGATCGCGGACCGACATGTCTTGACTGCACATCCGGTGACCGAACCCGAACCACTACTGCTGCCCCGCCTGTCTCGCGCCCAGATCCTTTGGATCGCCGGGTCCTTGCTGGTGGTCGGCTGGTTGATCTGGCTGCTGGGTCCGGTACTCACGCCCTTTCTGATCAGCGCATTGCTGGCTTATATTTCCGATCCGCTGATCACCCGACTGGAACGCATGAAGATGCGCCGGGAAGTGGCGGTGGGCCTGGTGTTTCTGCTGGTGTTTGTTCTGCTGGCCGGCTTGCTGCTTCTGGTGATTCCGATCCTGGTGCGCGAAATCGTCGACCTGTTCAATCGGCTGCCGGGTTATGTCGAGAAACTGCAGCAGAACTTCCAGCCCGTGATCGAGGAATACCTCGATGTCAGTCTCGATGTCGAGGCGTTCGACGCTGCCCGCATCCGCGCCATTCTGGAAGACAATTTCGAAAACATCGCGCGCGCTTCGCAGGCGGCCTGGTCCTACCTGGCGGACCAGGGTGGACGTTTCATTATCTGGATCACCGGCATCTTCCTGATCCCGCTGGTCACCTTCTACCTGATGCGCGACTGGCACCGGGCCCTGGACACCCTGCGCGATCTGCTGCCTCGCAACATCGAGCCGGTGGTTGTGCGCCTGGCCCGTGATTGCGACGAGGCGCTGGGCGGATTCCTGCGCGGTCAATTGCTGGTCATGTTCGGCCAGGGCCTGATCTATGCGATGGGCCTGTGGTTCATCGGGCTCAACAACGGCCTGGCCATTGGCGCCATTGCCGGCCTGGTCAGCTTCGTACCGTATCTGGGCGCGATTATCGGCGTTTCACTTGCGGTGATCACCGCGCTGATCCAGGACACCGCCACCTTCGGCCTTGGCGTGGAAAGTCGGCTGGTGTTCCTGATGCTGGTCGGCGTGGTCTTTACCGTCGGGCAACTGGTCGAAAGCTTCGTGCTGACTCCCAACCTGATCGGTGATCGCATCGGCATGCATCCGGTGCTGGTGATCTTCACGGTACTGGCCGGGGGATTCCTGTTCGGGTTCATCGGTATTCTGCTGGCCTTGCCGGTGGCCGCAGCCGGTACGGTGCTGGTGCGATTCTTCTATCAGAACTACAAACGCAGCAAGTTGTACGCTCAAACATCCGACACCGGAGAATCCTGACGACTCGGCCCGCTCAGGGTGGATCGAAGGCCTGGATCAGGTCGACATTGAAATGCAGCCATTCGCGGGTCAGTTCGGGTGCCACCAGTATCTCGAAATCCACGGCCTGGCCGGGGCCGATGACCGGGGCACGGTTGCCCGGACTGGGTCCCAGCGCCTCGACCCAGGGTTTGCCGGTTGGTTCGATACGAGTACTGCGGGCAGAACGGAAGGCCACCCGCGGTGAGTCCGATGTGTGGAATACCGCGTAAATTGGTCCCAGCACGGGCTGATCCGACTCGTTGTGAAGCCTGAGAGTCTGGCGGTGAAAGACTTCATCGCCGCGCTTGTCCACGGAGACCGGTTCGATTCGGAAACTGTCGGTAATCACTTCAAAAGGCGCATACCGGCCATGGCGATTGGTTACCCAGACACCGATGTAAGCCTGGGCGCGCCGGTTGGCAACGGTCACGATGGCCGGGCCCGGCAGTCCGGGATGCAATCGCCAGCGTCCGTTTTCATCGGTGTCGGTCTCGATCACGCGGGGATCGCTGCTTTGAAGTCGCGTGCCCTGAACCGTCCATGACACATCGCGACTGAACATGCCCAGCAGGTTTCCTGTGACATTCACATCGATGGGATCCTGATCCGGCGCTGCCGGATGAGTCGCGATGATGCCGATCGGTTGAGGCGAAAGCGTTCGCGGACCTCCGAGTGCAGCAATGGCCGTCGGTGTCTGGGTGGGCCGAGTGATGACCTGGTGCAGGGACAGAGGGTGAGCGACTCGCTGGCGATCACCGGCATCCTCGTAAACATCCCACAAGGCCAGATGAAACACCCATCCGAAGGCGCCGGCCAGCAGTGCGGTTCCGGTCAGCCAGATCAATCGGCGGCGGCTCTTGGGCCGCCACCCCTCCCCGCTTCGCCGGTACAAAAGAACCGGGATCAAGGCCGGCCAGGCCCAGGCGAACATGGCCAGCAGGGTCAGCTCGATCCCGGACAACCACCCCCCCGATAATCCGGCGCGGGCGCGGAACCAGAACAGAGTGGTCAGCACCATTCCGGCAATCGCGATGAAAACAACTTCTCGAACACTTGGAATTTCTGCTTCTTCCGTGCGGGCGAGAATCAGCAGGACCACAAGTGCAAGGATGACGATGCCAACAAGCCAACCCGCACCGCCATGCTCGGCCGTGTACCAGCTCGCATCGATCAGGCCGGTGACAACCAGGCCCAGCACAATGGCCAATGTCAGGGTCCATACGGGTCGCATGTATTACGGCACTCGGTTTGCGGGTCGAGGATGGTTCACAATAGCGGCGCTGGCATGGTTTGACAATTTCCAGGACCTATGTCACCGAAAAAGAAGAAAGAAATTCTCGCGCAGAGTGCCCGAGCCCTGTTCAGAGCTCGCTGCCGGAGTGCAGGCAAACAGAAAAAACCTTTAAACGCAAAGACGCTAAGACGCAAAGGTTTTAATGAACTTTTTTACTTGGCGTCTTTGCGTTTCAAAGATTTTGTTTTTATCTTTTAAATCAATAAATCTAGAATCTAGGTTGATGGGAGACACTGAGTTCGAAGTAAAGGACTGAAATCACCTTGCCAAGAGATCGGATTGAAAAGTCAGAGCATCCAGGCGAATCCGTGCGCGAGCTGCGGGAGCGCTATACGGAGGAGCTGGGCCATGAGCTGGAGGCAGAGTTGCTGATTGCCCATGGGCTGGGGCGTAATCGTGCCTGGTTGTATGCGCACCTGGACGATCCGGTTGACAGGGTCGATGCCATCGAAACACTGATCGAGCGTCGCCGGGGTGGCGAGCCGGTGGCCTATATTCTTGGTCATCGGGAGTTCTACGGCAGGGATTTCGTCGTGACTCCGGATGTCTTGATTCCACGCCCGGAAACCGAACTGCTGATCGACCTGGCCCTGGAATTGCCGCTACCGGACAATGCCCGGGTGCTTGATATCGGCACCGGCACAGGCTGCATCGCCCTGACATTGGCTGCCGAACGGCCCCGATGGACGGTCATGGCCAGCGACATCTCGTCGCGGGCGCTCGAGGTCGCCGGGCAGAATCGCCAAAGGCTGGGCCTGGAGCGCGTTGAGTTTTTCCAGGCCGATGTCTATCCTTCAGATGCCAGCCTGAACCTGAATCTGATTGTTACAAACCCTCCCTATATTGCTGAAAATGATGAGCATTTGAGCCAGGGAGACGTGCGCTTTGAACCCCGGACGGCCCTGACGCCGGGCACCGACGGGCTCAATGTGATCAGCCGTATTGTTGACGCCGCGCCATGCCACCTGGTTGTGGGCGGATGGCTGCTGATCGAACATGGTCATGACCAGGGAGCTGCGGTTGCCGGTCTGCTGCGTGAGCATGGGCTCACAGACGTTCGCACCCTGCCCGATCTGGCCGGAATCGATCGAGTCACCATGGGGCGCAGCGATTGAGCTTGCATGCTGGGCTATGCTGTCCCGGTCAACTCGACAATCCCAGCCCTGAACCGGACCGTGACTCATGTCGAAATCCCTACTGATACGCTTGCTGATTCTTGCCCTTTTCGTCGGCGGTTTCACGGCCTTCTTTCTGCTCGATCTCGGGCAATACCTGAGCCTGGAAGAGCTGCGCGAACGACGCGAACAGCTGCGAGCGTTCACCGAGGCCAACCTGGCGCTGATGATCGCCGCCTACATGCTGGTCTACATCGTCATGGCCGCGTTATCGGTGCCTGGTGCGGCTGTGCTGACCCTGGCTGGTGGGGCGATTTTCGGGGTATTGATCGGCACCATCGCGGCCTCGTTTGCCAGCACCATCGGCGCCACACTGGTCTTTCTCGCGGCCCGCTTTCTGTTTCGAGATGCCATACAGGATCGATTTGGAAATCGGCTCAAGCCGATCAACGAAGGTGTTAGAAAAGATGGTGCGTTCTACCTGCTGGCGCTCAGGTTGGTGCCGGTATTTCCGTTCTGGCTGATCAACCTGCTGATGGCCCTGACGCCGATCAGGACCTGGACGTTTTTCTGGGTCAGCCAGCTCGGTATGCTGCCGGCAACCATCGTCTTCGTCAACGCAGGCACCCAGCTTGCGCGCATTGATTCCGTCGGCGACATCCTGTCCATACAGCTGATCGGCTCATTTGCGCTGCTCGCCCTGTTGCCACTGATCCTGCAGTGGGTATTGAAAATCCTGGAACGCCGCAAGGTCTATCGCGGCCACCAACGTCCCAAGCGCTTTGATTACAACCTGATCGTGATCGGCGGCGGGGCGGCCGGACTGGTTTCGGCCTATATCGGGGCTACGGTCAAGGCGAAAGTCGCCCTGATCGAGAAACATGCCATGGGTGGCGATTGCCTCAACACCGGCTGTGTGCCCTCGAAAGCGCTATTGCGAACCGCCAGGTTGATGGCGGAGGCTCGCAACAGTCAGCGCTACGGCATTCGCAACATGCACGCCGAGGTGGATTTCGGCGAGGTCATGGATCGAGTCAAGCAGGCGATCGCCAGGATCGAACCACATGATTCTCCCGAACGCTACCGCAACATGGGTGTGGACGTTTTCCAGGGTAAAGCCACCCTGGTCAGCCCATGGGAAGTCGAGGTCGACGGCCAACGCAAGAGTGCGCGCGCCATCGTGCTGGCCACCGGCGCCGAGCCCATGGTGCCGCCGATCGACGGCCTGGAACATACCGATTACCTGACCAGTGACACGCTGTGGCATCTGGATGCGCTGCCCGAGCGCTTGGTGGTGCTTGGCGGCGGACCCATAGGCTCGGAACTGGCCCAGGGCTTTGCCCGGCTGGGCTCGAAAGTGACCGTGGTGGAAATGACCGATCGACTGCTGCCTCGCGAGGATCATGAAGCCGGAGCACTGCTGACCGAACACATGCAAGCTGACGGCGTCACCGTTGCCACTTCGCACAAGGCCCTCAGGGTCGAGGACGGCAATCGCCTGGTCTGCGAGCACGGCGAACAGGAAGTGAAATTCGGGTTCGATCGCCTGCTGGTGGCGCTGGGCCGCAAGACCCGGGTCTCCGGCTACGGGCTGGAGGAGCTTGGCGTGCGCCTGAACAACGCAGGCCGCATTGATGCCGATCCCTTTCAGCGCACCAACTTCCCCAACATTTACGTCTGCGGCGATGCCGCCGGCCCCTACCAGTTCACCCACGTGGCCGCTCACCAGGCCTGGTCTGCCGCGGTCAATGCCCTGATCAGTCCGTGGTGGTCATTCCGCACCGACTACCGGGTCATTCCCTGGGTCACTTTTACCGACCCGGAAGTGGCGCGGGTCGGTCTGAGCGAAGACCAGGCGCGCGAGCAGGACATCGATTACGAGCTCACCACCTACGGGATCGACGATCTCGATCGGGCCATTGCCGACAGCGCCGATTATGGCCTGGTCAAGGTACTGACCGAGCCGGGCAAGGATCGCATCCTGGGTGTGACCATCATCAGCGCCCATGCCGGCGAGATGCTTGCCGAATTCGTGCTGGCCATGAAGCACAACCTGGGATTGAATAAAATCCTCGGGACCATTCACCCCTACCCGACCTTCAGCGAGGCCAACAAGTTTGCCGCCGGCGAATGGAAGAAAGCCCACAAGCCGGAGCGCGTACTAAGTTGGGCAGCGCGCTATTTTCGCTGGCGACGTGGGTGATAGGCTTGGGCGGACATGAATGCATTGACTGAGCATCGAAGCGCATCGGGAATCTACTACCGTTGCTATGGTCGGGAGCAGGCCCATTCGGCGTTGATCCTGTGCCATGGGCTGGCCAGCAACTCCTCGCGCTGGCATGAACTGGCCAGCCAAATCTCCATGCCTGAAGGATGGTTCGTACTGTGTCCTGATCTGCGCGGTCATGGGCGCTCTCAGTGGCGAGGTCGGCTGACCAGCAAACGCTGGATGGATGACCTGGTCGAGATTATCGAGTCAGAGCAACTCGAGACGACCGTGGTGGGTGGTCACTGCATGGGCGCCAACCTGGCCATCCGCTTCGGCCTGGCCCACCCCGGGCATTGTGACGGTCTGATGCTGGTCGAACCCATGCTGCCCCAGGCCAGAACCGGAAAGATGCACGTCAAGTCGGTGCTGCGCTGGGTGCTTCCCTGGATCGGCCTGAGTGCCCTGGCCGTCAACATGCTGGGCATTCATCGGCGCGAAATGCCGGTGCTGGACCTGTCCGAGCTGGACCGCAAGACCCGCCAGGCCATGGCCGAGGAAGGCAATGACCAGGCCATGACCTCGCGCTATGCCTCGCCGCTTCCCGATCTGCAATACATCTCGACCACGGCCTACATGCAGGCCCTGACCGAAACTCTCAAGCGCGTACCGCCGCTGGATGCCATCACCCAGCCGGCCCTGTGCCTGATCTCCTCGGGCGGCATGTTCGGTGATCCGGACTTGACCGAAAAAGCCCTGAAAACCATTCCGCACGCCGAAAATCATCGACTTCAGGCCCGCCACTGGATCCCTACCGAACAGCCGGAAGCACTAAAAGAGCGGACTGAAGCGTGGCTATTGACACACTTCGGTTAACATTGGTGATCTAACCATTCAAATGGAGACTGAAATGCGTACCATTCACCTGAAGTCCGTGCTTGCAGTCATTCTGATGTCCATGGGCTGGACGGCGCTGATGGCAGCCGAGACCATTCGCACCGAATACCAGGCCATTCAGCTCGAAAAGGTCGCCGATGGCCTGGAACACCCCTGGTCGATCGCCTTTCTGCCCGATGGTGACATGCTGGTCACCGAACGTCCCGGTCATCTCAATCGCGTTGATGCCGAAGGCAACAAGACGCGCATCTCCGGCACCCCGGAAGTTCATGTCCAGAACCAGGGCGGACTGCTGGAAGTCGCCCTGCACCCGGAATTTGCCGATAACGGATATGTCTACCTGACCTATTCCAAGCCCAACGGCACCGACACCGCCACCGCGCTGGCCCGTGGTCGCCTCGATGGCGATGAACTGGTCGACCTTGAGGACATCTTCGTGCAGGATCGCTATTCGGATCCAGGCCGTCATTACGGTTCCAAGCTGGCCTGGATGCCCGACGGCACCTTGTTGATGAGCATCGGGGATCGCGGCGTCGAACCACCGCGCGCACAGGACCTAGGTGATCATGCCGGCAAGCTGCTGCGAATGAACGATGACGGCACCGTGCCCGAAGACAATCCCTTCGTCGGTCAGGATGATGTGCTGCCGGAGATTTATTCCTATGGCCACCGCAATATTCAGGGATTGATCGTGCATCCGGAAACGGGCGATATCTGGGCGACCGAACACGGTCCACGCGGCGGTGACGAGCTCAACCTGGTGCTGCCCGGCGAGAATTACGGTTGGCCGGCGGCCACCAAGGGCCGCGACTATCGAACCGAGGAACAATTCGGCGACAGCGTGCGCTCGCATCCGGACATGCTCGATCCGGTGATCGACTGGACGCCCAGCCTGGCCGCTTCAGGTCTTGCCGTACTGGTCGACGACCATTTCTCGGCCTGGCAGGGCAACCTGCTGGCCGGGGGTCTGCGCGCCGAGCAAATCCGCCGGGTGTTGTTCGAGGACGATATTCCGGTCCACGAGGAAGAGCTGATCCGAGGCAAGGTCGGGCGAATTCGTGACGTTCGTATCGGACCCGACGGCAACATCTATGTCGCCACCGACCACACCGACGGCGCCATCTACCGCATCTCGCCACGCTGATCGAGTTCTGAACAAACCAGCAATAAAAGAGCGCCGGCGGTCCGACCCAGGGCCGCCGGTGTTTGCACTGACCGGCGGCATTGCCTCGGGCAAATCGGCTGTTTCCGATCAACTGGCCGAACTGGGCGCGACCATCATCGACACCGATATGATTGCCCGCGAGGTGGTCGAACCCGGCCAACCCGGACTGCAACAAGTGGTCGAAGCCTTCGGCAAAGAGGTGCTCGATACCGACGGTCATCTCGACCGCCGCCAACTGCGCGAACGGGTATTCGCCGATGAGCAGGAACGCAAACGCCTGGAAGCCATCCTCCACCCCCTGATCGAATCACGCGTACGCGAATGCATCGCCGCCAGCCGGGATGCCCCCATGATCGTCCTGGTCGTGCCCTTGCTGGTCGAATCCGGCCTGTTTGGCGATGTCGATTGCGTGATCGTGGTCGATGTGCCGGAGCCGATACAGATCGAACGACTCTTGCGCCGCGACGGCATCGACAAGGACCAGGCCGAAAGCATACTGGCCGCGCAAGCGACCCGTGAGCAGCGCCTGGCAGTGGCCGACTTCGTGGTTGACAATTCCGGCAGCCTTGAGGCGCTCGAAGAGCAAGTCAAGAAGATCTTTCTCTCGCAAAGGCGCTAAGGGCTCGCGAAAGAATAACTTCCCATTTTGGCGCGCCGATCCATCCCGTCTCGCGGCGTTGCTTGTCGCTTACATACCGCAAGTATGCTGCGCTCCTCGCGCCTTGCGAGACGGGCGCCTCGACACGCGAAAATGGGAAGTTATTTTTTCGCGAGCCCTAAGACGCGAAGAAAGCTACGGATTTGCAAGTTTTTTGTAGGTCGGGGTTACATCCCCGACGGACAACGCTGAAACATTCTGCTTCGCGTAATCTGGTGCGATCACAAAGACGACTCTTGAAGCGTTTCAATGCGTACTGGTTGATTTCAGTCTGGCCCATCAAGTTCTTCCACGTCGCCCGGCATCAACTGCCGGTAGTGCATCACGGCAACCACGTCTACCCGGTCTGAAAGCTGATAGATGATGCGATAGGGGCGCTCTTTCAGCTCCCGGATGTCGTCGCGGTCATACTCGGGGACTTTGCGGCCGGAACGGGCAACGGTCTGCAGTTGCAGGGATCGACGGACCAGACGCCGAACCAGGTCGTCGGCGGCACGAGGCGCTTCCTCTGCAATCTCGGCGTGGATCTTCTTCAACCGCGCCTTGGCACGGTCGGTCCAGACGACCTTCACTCAGTCAGTCCGAACTCGCGCAACACGTCTTCGGCGGGGGTAACCCGACCGGCGGCACTGTCCGCCAGGCCGGCTTCGATTTCCTTGCAGACAACCGCCTGGTAGATCAACTCATCCCAGTCGGCCGTCTCCGGGAGCCGATCAATCAGTTTGTGTGCCTTGTCCTTGAATACAGTAGCCATGGATTCATTCTACTCCTCTTCATGCTCAAGCGCCATACGGGCCTGTTGCACATCCACGCGCTCGACGGCATTGGCCAGCGCACGCTGCGCGGAATCATCAAAGAATTCCGCAGCCTGCATACGCTGCAATTCCCTCAGCGCCCGTTCTTCAGGCGTGAGCGAACAGCAGGCC
Source organism: Wenzhouxiangella sp. (assembly GCA_007134485.1). Lineage (GTDB taxonomy): Bacteria > Pseudomonadota > Gammaproteobacteria > Xanthomonadales > Wenzhouxiangellaceae > Wenzhouxiangella. Next base: position 11,738 of record SLKT01000029.1, read on the forward strand.
AGCACAAGACAGACAGACATTACAAGAAAGAATCTAGTCACAATAGATGTCTCGCGAAATCCAGTTCACCGTCACTATCGGTCCGTAGTCGATTGTTTCGAGGTCGTCCGTCGGGGATGTAACCCCGACCTACAAAAAAACCACGATACCGTAGGTCGGGGTCACACCCCCGACGGACGACGTTGAAGCATTCTGCTTCCCTCTAGTCTGGTGCGATAACCGCCCCATTTGCGAACTTTCCCTTTTCGATTCGCTATTCAAATCGCGGAGGGTCCTCGTGCAGCAATCCTTGAGCTTGCAGTTCCTCAACAAACTCATCAAAAGCGGCCAGATCGTTGGTTCGACGGTCGATGCCGCGATTTCCAAACTGCATCACGATGTCTGCTGGTCCATGGCCTAGCCTGTCTTCAATGGTCGGGTCGGCTCCCTGCCTGAGCAGCAGCAATGCCGTTTCAAACATTCGGGCATTTGTTGCCTTGATCAGAGGCGTTTGACCTGAAATATCCTGATGATCGATTTGGGCTCCGAACTCAAGCAGCAGCAAGACATTATCCGGCCGACGACTCATGATCGCTCGATAAAGCACAGGTATATTCCATTGCCTGTTTACGATCAGATTCGGATCGCCGCCGTGTTCGAGCAGTGCGCGCAGATAGTCCGGGTTTTCCAGCCGAGCCGCTATTTCCATCGCACCGGCCTGTCGGTCCTGAAAGTCTTCAGGCAAATCCACGACGATGTCGGGATCTGCGCCATGCTCAAGCAGAAACCGAAAGCCATCTATATTCTGCTTTGCCAGAGCCCAGAATAAAGGCGTCATACCCTCACGCCCGATGGCATTGACATCCGCACCCTGCTCAAGCGCGGTCCGAGCTTCCTGTGTGCTGCCACGCTCGACGGCATTGGCCAGCGCACGCTGCGCGGAATCATCAAAGAATTCCGCAGCCTGCATACGCTGCAATTCCCTCAGCGCCCGTTCTTCAGGCGTGAGCGAACAGGAGGCCAGCACAAGACAGACAGACATTACAAGAAAGAATCTAGTCACAATAGATGTCTCGCGAAATCCAGTTCACCGTCACTATCCGTCCGTAGTCAATTGTTTCGAGGTC
>SLKT01000162.1 GCA_007134485.1 Wenzhouxiangella sp.
GCCTTTTCCGGAAACCGGAACCCGTAAACCGTAAACCGGCTCTTCTACACCACCCGGTAGCATGGCTCATAGGCCGCACCACCCGGCAGCTTCATGCGTTGTTGGGCGACGAAGCGGGTCAGGAGGCCGTCCAGGGACTGCATGATGTCGCGTTCGCCGTGCAGCTCGAACGGGCCGTGTTCGCGGATGGCCTGGACACCCAGCGGCTTGACGTTGCCCGAGACGATGCCGGAAAAGGTCCGGCGCAGGTTGGCGGCCAGTTCGTGGATGGGGAGTTCGCGAGTGATATCCAGGCCGGCCATGGCTTCATGAGTGGGCACGAACGGTTGCTGAAAAACCGGATCGATCGACAACAGCCAGTTGAAATAAAAGGCGTCATTGACATCCACTCGCCACTGGCGCACCGACGCCACACCTTCAACCATGGTGCGGGCCACCGTAACCGGATCATCGATGATGATGCGGTAACGCGACTGGGCCGCCTCGCCCAGGGTCAGCCCGATGAAGCGGTCAATCTCCTCGAAATAGTCGCGCGCCGAGGCCGGACCGGTAAAGATCAGTGGAAACGGCATGTCGACATTGTCGGGATTGAGCAGTACGCCGAGTAGGTAAAGAATCTCCTCGGCCGTGCCCACCCCGCCCGGAAACACCACGATGCCGTGACCGATGCGCACAAAGGCCTCAAGCCGTTTTTCGATGTCGGGCAGAATCACCAGCTCATTGACGATGGGATTGGGCGACTCGGCCGCGATGATGCCCGGCTCGGACACGCCGATGTAATGACCAGGCAAAGTGCGCTGTTTTGCATGACCGATGGTAGCCCCCTTCATCGGACCCTTCATGGCGCCCGGCCCGCAACCGGTACAAATGTCCAGGCCACGCAGGCCGAGCTGGTAGCCGACTTCCTTGGTGTAGTCGTATTCCTCGGTGGTGATCGAATGCCCGCCCCAGCACACCACCAGGTTGGGCTCGCGCTGGGCATCCAGCAACTGTGCGTTGCGCACGATCTCGAAGACCGCGTTGGTCACCCCCTCGGTGTCATCGAGATCGAAATAAGGATTGGGATGGATCTCGGTCTCGAAATACACAATGTCGCGGACCACTGCCGAAAGCAGTTCCCGAATACCGCGAATCATGACTTCATCGACAAAGGCGCAGGCCGGGGCATTTTCCAGGTCAATACGCATGCCGCGATTGACCTGGTGGACCTGGATTCGGAAATCGGCGTAGCGCTTGAGCATTGCCTCGGCATCATCGCCCTGCTCACCCGAAGTCAGCACTGCCAGCGCACACTGCCGCAGAATCTCGCCGATTTCCTCGGACGCATCCGAAAGCCGTGCCACCTCCTCGCGCGAAAGCATGGTCAGCGCGCCGGCCGGATAGATTCGGGTAGAAAGAGTTTCAGTCGTGCAATCTTGGTTTTTCATGGCGCCTGGAAACCGGGAGTGGAAAGTCAGGCATAGGGTAGGCGAAAGTGCACCTTATCTAAAGGACAAATCGACTCTCGCCTGCTGTTGCCCGAAGCATGTGCGTGGGCTACAATAGTCGGCTTCGTCGGGGTGTAGCTCAGCCTGGTAGAGCACTGTCTTCGGGAGGCAGGGGCCGGAGGTTCAAATCCTCTCACCCCGACCAGGTCAAGATACAGGCCGGCAGCGGCAGCGCTGCCGGCCTGTTTTTGCTGGATGCGTGGAGGCACCCCATCATGACCCGTCAACCCAAGATCATCATTTCCTCACTTGACGCCGAACGGCTGGACAAACTGCTGGATTCACTCCCGGCCGGCGCCTTTCCCGGCAAGGCGGAACTGGAAGCCGAGCTCGCGCGTGCCGAGGTTGTCGAGCCGCAAGACATGCCAGCGGACGTGGTTTCGATGAACTCCACGGTTCGATTCCGGGTCGACTCCACCCAGGAGACCTTCACGTTAACGCTTGTCTATCCAAAGGACATGGATTCAGGCGCAGGCAAGATCTCCATCCTTGCACCCGTAGGGAGTGCCCTGCTGGGACTATCCCAGGGTGATGAAATCGAATGGCCCAAGCCCGGTGGCGGCACGCTGAAAGTCCAGATCGAAAAAGTGATCTTTCAGCCGGAACGAGCCGGGGAACTGCATCGCTGATTTGCAACGAAAAACAACAACTATTATGTAGATCAAATCAAGTGCCTGGCCGGCGACAATCGTCTCGGGTCATAGGGAGCAGACATGGTGACTGAAACGGGCCATTCATGGCCGGAAGGGCTCGTTCGCTTCCCGACCAAGTCCCGAATATCTCCGACCCTGGTGGGCGGCAAAGCGTTTTCGCTGATCGAACTCTCTTCCCATGACCTGGGCGTGCCGCCCGGCTGGGTGCTGACCACGGACTACTTTGCCGCCTGGATCCGCCGGATCACAGGCACCGTGCCATTCAGGACGCTTAAAGATGCCCCATCGGATCAGCAAGCCCTGTTATGTGAAGACATCAAGGCCAGGGCACGGAGTCTTGAGCTGGACGATCAGCAGGAACGCACGTTCGGATTCCTGCTCGACCAGGTGACAGCCCGTGGTCCTGATGCCTTGTTCGCGGTGCGCTCGTCGTCTGTCCAGGAAGACCAGCCCGGCCACTCCTTTGCCGGTGGTTATCAAACCTGCCTGGGCGTGAAAGCCGAGGGCCTGCTTGAAGCGATTCGTCTTTGCTTTGCCTCACTGTTCGATCATCGCGTGCTCAGTTACAAGCTCGCCCGGGGGCTGGACCCGCTGGACTGTTCGATGGCGCTGATCATTCAGAAACAAATCGCCAGCGAGACTGCGGGTGTGGCGTTCTCAATCAACCCCTTAAGCAATGACTACGATGAGGCGGTGATCGAGGCCAATCCCGGCCTCGGTGAGCCGCTGGTCGCGGGCCTGGTCCGACCCGATCACTGGGTGATCGACAAACCTTCCGGCAAGATCCTGGAATTCAGGCCGGGGGATCGTCGAGTCTGTCGCCGGCTCGAGGCCGATGGTCGCCAGGTCGACCAGGTCGGTGAGCCATCCGACACCCCCTGTATCGACCCGCAACAACTGGATGAACTGCTGGTGCGACTGGAGCAGGTCGAGCGGTTATTTGAATGTCCGGTCGACATCGAGTGGGCAATAGCCGATGACCGGCTGTACCTGCTGCAGGCCCGACCGATCACCGCCTGGGTGCCCCTGGCGCCGTCCCTGGTGACCCCGCCCGGGCAGCGCCGTCGACTGTACATGGACGCAGGCCTGTCCAGCGGACTGACCATCAATGCACCGATTTCTCCGATGGGTCTTTCGGTGATACGCCAACTGCTGCTGGACCTGGGCGAAATGACTTTTGGCCGACTCGATGGCGACCTGCCTGTCGAGGAAGCGCTTGTCCATTTCGACGGTGGACGCATGTACCAGGACCTGTCGAACCTGTTCTGGCTGACCAGCCCGAAAAAACTGGCTGCCAACATGGAAGTCAGCGATGCCCGCATGGCGCGCCTGCTCAAGGCCATCGATCGCAAACAGTATCGGTCGCCGCGACGCCCGCGCTGGGCTCGTTTGCGGATGCTCTTGCGCCTGCCGCTGGCGTTGTGGCGCAGCCGAACCATGCTGTTCAACATGCTGATGCCGCTGCTGGCCCCGGAACGCATGCATCGATCCCAGCTTGAGCAACTGAAACGCTTGGAAGACAGGCTGCAGGCAGTCCCGGACGAAGGGCTGACTGTAACGGACACCTGGAGCACTCACGTTCGACCCTGCCTAGATGACCTATTCAATGTCTCGCTGCCCGTGGTGGGCACCGGCGTACTGGCCACGACGCTGTTCAGGCGACTGGCACGACGCCCGGCAACAGGCGACAAGTCATTAATTGATGACGTCGAACGCGGCTTTGAAGGCAACGTGGTCGTGGAAATGAACCTGGCCCTGGCCGATCTGGCCCATCTGATCCCCGAAGCACTGCGCGCCCAACCCGAAGAACTTGAAAAACTCCTGGCCGATGCGCCACCGGAATCTTCCTGGATACGCGCCTGGCGGACATTCATGCAGCGATTCGGCTTTCGCGGTCCCGGCGAAATGGACATTGCCCGCCCACGCTACAGCGATGCACCGCTTGATCTGCTGCGCCAGGTGATCGGCATGCCCACCGACCGATCAGCTTTCGATCCCCATCAGGCCTGGCAACAAAGATCCCGCCAACGTCGTGAAGCGGTGGAAACCCTGCTTGAACGCTCCGGCCCGATCCGCCGACGTCTGCTGGGCCGACTGAACCGGGTCATCGAGCGATACGCCGGGCTGAGGGATTCCCCTAAGCAACACCTGCTGATGATCATGCAGTCATTGCGTGCCCGCATACTGACCGCCGGTCATGAACTCGAGCAGCGTGGACAACTGGACGACGCCAGGCAGGTTTTCCAGCTTGAACTACAAGAGTTGATGGAAGCAATTAAGGATCAAGATGCCAGCCTGACAGATCGGATCCAGCAACGCAGCGCCTGGCAGCGCAAACTTGAGGCTGCGGTAATCAACTTCCCGCCGCTGATTGATTCACGCGGCCGAATACTTCGCCAGCCCACGGATCCCGACAGCGTCGATGGACTGCAGGGTGTTGGACTGTCACCCGGCGTTGCCCGAGGACGCGCCCGAATCGTGCACTCACCCGAAGTGGCAACACTGGAATCGGGCGATATCCTGATCGCTTACGCCACCGACCCCGGCTGGACTCCGTTGTTTGCCAATGCCGCTGCGGTCGTGCTGGAAGTGGGCGGCGCCTTGCAACATGGCGCGGTAGTGGCCCGGGAACTCGGCCTACCCTGCGTGGCCGGCATCGACGGCGCAACCACCACCTTGCATGATCAATCCATGATCGAGGTGGATGCCGATGCGGGTACGGTCAGGGTGATCGGTGAGCAAGACATCGGTTAGGCACAATCATGGCTGCTCAATCACGATGGCGATGGCGGCCGGAATGTTTCTTAGCAACCGCCACCGCCGCCTCCACCGCCCGCGCCCCCTCCCGATCCACGACGGGCGGACTCCTGTAGCCAGAACATCGTGTGAACGGCGATTGCCAGGGCATCGAGACGAACGGGTCGATGCATCCAGATGACGAACTCCTTGAAGACCAGTCCGCTCGAGGCCTGGTTGACTTCAAGTTCGGCGAGCGTGCCGGTCGCGTCGATCAATTGCCGGTGATAGTTGTGGCCACTTCCGCCGTCCCAGTCACAGCGAACGTTATAGCGATGTCCATCCACTTCGAACCCGCCCGTCAGGCGCTTCCAGGTCGCGCTGGTTTCCCGAACCTCGGCGGCCACACCATAGCCGGCCCGCCAGACCATTCGCCGTCGGGGCATTTTGAAGAATGACCAACCTTCTGCAAATGAGTGGTCATCCGGGCGATCGAACCGCAGGCGACGGGCGGGCAGGCACAATTCCATACCAATGTCGGAAAACCAGCCAGTCTTTCGCAATGACGCAAGCGCCTGTTCACCACGCGCGATTCTGAAACCCTTGCCGACCGCACCACTCAGTGCCGTCATGAATGATGTAGTCGGAGTGAAGTACAGATGTTTTTCGACAAGTTGCTTGTATGGTGACGGAGCGCTCGCTACCTCCATGAAGATTCTCCTCAAGCGATTCCAGGAATTGTCCAGGTATTGCTCTCGTTCAATAGCGTTTGTCTTGACCCGATGCTTTCCCCATGACCAGGCCCATTACATCAAGTACAGTCTGGTCGGTCAACTTCATCACTTTCGGGCGAATTCGATCGAGCAGATGGCTGAAACTCAGGCTGGCTGAGCTCACACCCCACACCAGCAATGGAAAGAATATGAACATGGCCACCCAGCCCAGCGCCGATCCGACATAGGTTTCGCTGCCAAACAGCCAGGCGACGAACAGCGAGGCCGAGCAGATACCAGCGGCCAGCCCGGCGCGAAATATCTTGCGCTTGAGTGATGCGGGCTGCCATGGTCCGAACATCCAGCCACGCAACAGTCCAAGCAGGTAGCCGACAAGCGCGGCAACCAACCAGGTACCGTAGATCCAGGATTTGAAGTCCTGTTCAGTAAAGGTCAGAGTTTCGGCCTGGTCGCCTTGGCCTTCGGTCGCATCGTCCACCTCGTCCGCATCGTCCGGACCTACCCAGCGTTCCACCCAGGGCTCGGCGTGCTCGAGCATGCGATCAATGCCGCCCTGAAAATTGATCGCCAGCATGACGACAACCACCAGCACAAGCAGCGCCCAGGAAAACACCATCGGAACGAGAGCGAGCCAGCGAAAGTAATCAATCACGAAGCCGATCAGCAATCCCGGCAGACCGGCTTGCGCTTCGGATTGTTGATACTCGGATGTTCCCATGGAACGGTCGATTTTCGCATACTTGTCGGTCCTGCGCTGCTCGAGCTTGTTCAGGATTTTTCGCGCAGTCTGTACCGGGCAAAACCGATGCTGATAGACTTGAATCTTGATACTGCTGATTGACAGGTTCATGACCAGCGACAATAGGTCTCGACAAGTGAATTTGCCGGAAAATTCGGCGGAACTTCTGGCCATGATCAACGAGGCCACGGCGCCCATGACCGGTGGCGATTATTTTCGCAACCTTGCTGCCCACCTGGCCTCCACCCTGAAAGTTCGCAAGGCGCTGATCACCGAGTGCCTGGATTACCCCGAGAACCATGTCCGCACGTTGGCGTTCTGGGAAGGCGATGAGTTTTCCGAGGATATTTCCTTTGATCTGGACGGCACACCGTGTCAACACGTCATCGACGACGGCGAGTTCTGTTTTCATCCCGAACACATGAACGAGCGTTTCCCGGAATGGTCGAGTCACGAAGGCGGCGTGGAAAGCTTCATCGGCATTCCCGTGTTCGCGCCATCGGATGGGCGTCTGGTCGGGCATATCGCGGTCTATGATCCTCGACCCATGGATCGAAATCGGGTCGTCGAGTCCATGTTTCGCATCATCGCTGCACGTGCGGGGGGTGAAATCGAGCGCCTTCAGGCCGAAAAGGCCCTGCGTGACAGCGAGTCGCGCGCCCGCCAGCACTTGAGTCAACTGGCCCATGTCTCGCGTCTGAATGCCATGAGCGAGTTGACTTCTTCGCTGACTCACGAAATCAACCAGCCGCTGACCGCGGTCCTCAACTACTGCCGTACCAGCGTGAAACTGCTTGATCGCGAAGAGATCGACAAGGACAACCTTCGCGATGGTCTGCAGGCGGCCGTTGCCAGCGCCGAACGGGTCTCAAGCGTCGTCAAGAAGCTGCGCCAGTATGTGCGCCGTGGGGAAATCCGGTATCGGCCCGTGCCGGCTGATCAGTTGATTGATGAATGCAGGGTCCTGCTCGATACCGAGGCCCACCATCATCAGGTCGACCTGAAGCTCGATGTCGAAGAATATCTGCCAACTGTGCGGGTGGACTCGGTACTGATCCAGCAGGTCATTCTCAACCTGGTCAAAAACGGTATCGATGCCATTAACGACAGCGACCATTCTGTAAGAGAGCTGCAGATCAGCATTTCCACCGGGCCTGACAACGAGCTGTTGGTCGAAATCCGAGATTCTGGCAGCGGCGTGGCGGATGAACTACGTAAAAGGTTGTTCGAACCCTTTGAATCCAACCGCAAGGATGGCATGGGCATTGGACTGGCCCTGTGCAAGTCCATCATCGACAATCATGATGGGCGTCTGTGGCTTGAATCAACGGGCAACGATGGTTCCGTTTTCAGGTTTTCCCTGCCCGCGATTGAACCCGGCGCTACCTGATCGCTGTCTCGGTCGGTCCTCCCAGGTATTGGGTGAGTTGCTCGCGAGCCCTGAACAGCCTGGTCATCACGGCGCTCCTGGTCAATCCGAGTTTTCTGGCAATCTGCTTGACCGAGCAGTCGCTGATCACCTGCATGCGGATGGGCTCGCGATATTTTTCAGGCAAGGTCTTCATGGCTTCGCGGACTTGCCGGGATAGCACCAGCTCGTCCTGGCCGGACTGTTGCTCATCGGAGATCTGAAGGTCATCGGCATCGACCAGATCCAGTTGCTTGCGCTCGAATCGGCGAGCGTTCTCCCGACGCAAGGTCGTCAACAGCCAGGGTTTGACCGCTTGCTCGTCACGCAGTTTGTCGATACTGCGCCAGGCGCGCAACATGGTTTCCTGGACAAGGTCCTGGGCAACCTCGCGGTCACGACACAGCCACAGGGCGAAGCGGAACAGGTCATCGGTGTAACCGGAGACGAGTTGCTCGAAATGAATTTGCTGTGCATTGGCAGACATGGTCAAAACTCTTTAGTGCATGTGTTTGGCTTGGTACACAGTATCCATGTCCAGCCACTGATTGACCATACGTGGAAATACGCAATATTCAGCTATAAGAGCCAGTCCCGGTAGCGTTTGGTGGACAGCACCATACGTACCATTTCGGAGCTGTTGCGCGCATCGAGCTTCTTCAGGACCTTGGCGCGGTGGATCTCGACCGTGCGCACGCTGATATCGAGATCATCAGCCACCAGCTTGTTGAGTTTGCCTTCCAGAATACCCTCCATGACTTCGCGCTCGCGGGGGGTCAATGCGTCCAGGCGCTCCTCGATGGCCGCATGTTGGCTGTGTTCGCGGAATTCAGCGGCATCGAGCTCGAGGGCATTGCGAATTTTCTCGATGAGTTGTTCATCGTCGAATGGCTTTTCGAGAAAGTCCAGTGCGCCGGCCTGCACCGCGCGTACGGCAATCTGGATATCACCATGACCTGAAATGAAAATCGCGGGCATCGAGATGCCCGCTTCCTTGAGCGTATCGAACAGCTCAAGTCCATTCATTTCGGGCATGCGCACATCAAGCAGCAGGCAGCCCCGATCGCTGGGATTCACACGCTCCAGCAGCGCAACCGGAGATTCAAACAGCATGTGATCAAGATCGTGAACCTTGAGCATGTAAGCGATGGACTCTCGTACGGACTGATCATCATCAACCACGAAAACCCTGGACTCATCGGCTTCTGAAGGTTTCTGATCGATACGCATGTTGACAACTCTCTTTCTTCTTTCAGAAAACACACGGCCTGCCAAGCATCTGGCAGGCCGTGGTGGTCCAGATTACTGACGCTGATAAAAAGCGTAACCCGACAGCGCGGCACTGGCAATCAGAAGCAACACGCCCCACAGCGGAATCAAGTAGACAGCGACAAGGCCGAAGATGAATGCGGCAATACCGAATGCCAGGAAATCCTGGTTGCGTTGCTCGGCCAGATCCGAGCGCTGGGTGAACTTCAGCAACAGATAATCCAGGCTGAGCTTGCCACCGCCCATGAACAGCAACGGGGCGATCATCGCCATGAACAAGAAGGGAATACGGAAATTACCACGAAACTCGCCATCGTCCATCACCCGCGATACGGAATAACCTTCCCAGAGCTGACCCAGGCTATCCCAACTGGCCGGCCAGTGAACGGCGGCAATGGCCACCACGGCAATCACCAGCAGGGTAAAGGCAAAGAAGCGGGTGAACAACCCAAGCACCAGCGCAACGGCGGCGAGAATCTCTCCCCAGGTGACCAGGAACCAGTTGGCATTGGCCGACAGCATGCCGAATGGAAAAATGAAATCCTGGTTGGCAAACCAGTTCGGCGCCTCTCTGCCAGCCTCCAGCTTGCCGACGCCCGCTGTCCAGAATTCATGGGCAAGAAGAAAACGCAATCCTAAGGATGCAACCCAGTCTCCGGCACCTCGCAAGCGCTCGGTCAGCTTGTCATAAAATTGAAGAAACATGTTGGTACTCCTGTCATCGAAAAAATTTTTGACTTGGACTCCTGATCGATCCCTCATCGGCCAAGCCAGGCAAGGAATGCTTATCAGGGCTTCGGTTCAAAAGACCGGGGTAGGCAAAGATTGATTGCAGGTACCAACTAAGGAATAGTACGTAGGACCAACCTACAGGGCTGCGATTGCCTGCTGGATGGGGGCGGCCTGAAAATGCTTCTGAATCGCCTTGATCTGCTGGACCTCAGCAAGCAGTTCTTCGACTTCCGGAAACCCGAAGTCCCGTTCAAGCAATGTGGCCACCGGTCCGAAACGCTCGTAGGTCGCTTCGAGGAGTTTCCAGACCTGCGGGTCAACGGCTGCCCCATGGGTATCGACAATCAGGTCCTCGGCCTCGTGATGGTGTCCCGCAATATGCAGGTAGGCCACCCTGTCGAGGGGAATCCCATTGAGAAAGTCGTGGGGATCATAGCGGTGGTTGATACTGTTGACATGCACATTGTTGACATCGAGTAACAACAGGCAGTCCGCCTTTTCCAGCACGGCATTGATGAACTCCAGTTCGGTCATTTCGGTTGCTGAGGCTGCATAGTAGGAAATGTTTTCCACCGCAATCTGGCGCCCCAGCACATCCTGAACCTGCTGGATTCTCGATGCCACCCAGTCAACCGTTTCGGGTAGAAACGGGAGCGGCATCAAGTCATAGAGATGACCATGCTCGGAGCAATAGCTCAAATGCTCGGAAAAGACCTGGATCTCGTGCAGGTCAAGAAAACTTCGCAGATTCTTCAAGTAACCGTCATCGAGCGGTTCCGGCGCACCCAGCGACAGGGATAGCCCATGGCAGGCGAAGGGAAATCTTTCGGTAAAGTGGCGAAGCTTTCGACCCAGGCTGCCGCCCACATCGATCCAGTTCTCCGGAGCGATCTCCATGAAATCCAGACCGGGAAGGTCGGCACCCTGAAGCGGGCCCAGAAGGGCCCGCCGCAGGCCGAGTCCAGCACCTTCGATTGGAAAGTCTTGCTGACTCATGATGGGAAAATGGTATGAATCAGGCGCCGCAGGTGCCTTCACCGCAGGCACCTTCACCGCAAGCGCCTTCACCACAGGCACCCTCGCCACAGGCACCTTCTTCACCCTTTTCCTCCTCTTCTTCCTTTTCTTCTTCCTCTTCACCACAGGATCCCTCACCACACGACCCCTCTCCACAGGCGCCTTCACCGAAATTCGGCTCATCGGCCATGAAGCCGGAAGACAAGTCCTGGGCCTCGAACATGTTGACATCGGCCTGATCGCCGGCCACCGCACCCAGGGAGAAGGAAAGTGCCGAAATGGTTCCAATCGTTGAAATCAGTGTCTTCTTGTCAGTCATGACGTTTACTCCATATTGAACAAATAAATTTGATGTGATCTGACCCAATGTCGGCCAGGGACGGGCTGTCTGTCACCCGCTTACACCACAAGACCGAGAACTGCCGGGAGATATTGCAAAAGAATTCAACATTCCTCTACGGAAAGCTCTTGCCTGATGGGCCGGTCCAGTCAAATGAGGGCAACAGCCGCCATGTGGAATCCCCCTGTTGCCTGTCGCACTGAATCAAATCCAAACCAATGGAGACAGGAATGACATCCGAATACAAGATCAGCCAGACCGCACCGAATATCGATGATGCCGGCGATGCAGCCCGGCCGTTGCTTGAATCCGCGCAAATGGCCCTGGGTTTTGTGCCCGAGATGTACCGCCACATGGCCAAGGCCTCGGGCATCCTCAGTACCTACATGCACGGCTACGAGCAATTCCGCGAGAACTCCGGCCTGAAGCCGGACGAACAGGAAGTGGTTTTTCTGACCATCAGCCGCGAAAACGGCTGTGGCTACTGCATGGGCGCCCACAGCATGCTGGCTAACAAGGTGTCCGGTGTGCCCGAAGGCACGCTCAAGGCCCTGCGTGATGGAAGCGAGATCCCCGATGAGCGCCTGGCCGCCCTGAGTCACTTTACCCGGGTAATGTTTCGGACCCGCGGCATGCCCGTAAAGGATGATGTGGTTGACTTTCTGGATGCCGGTTTCGAGGAAACCCATATCCTGCAAATCATTCTCGCCCTGGCTGTCAAGACCCTGAGCAATTACTCCAATCACCTCAATCAGCCCGAACTAGACGAAGCCTTTGCTGGACACAAATGGCAGAGTTGAACAAGCAATGACCAGTTGGGCCAGGCTGGAAAAGAACAACGCCCGGACTGGCCGGGCGTTGTCGAGTGCATTGTTGCCTGGTTCGGCCGGATCAGTCACTGACACCGACCTCATACCACGGGGTGGGATTGATCGGGCAGCGATAACGGAAACCTTCATCGGTGATTTCGACCCGGCTGGTTCGGGTCTGGCCCGGTTCGAGTGGAAACATGTCAAGCTGCTCATGGCTTTCAGCGTTCTGAAGCTGCCATCCAACGGTCTTGCCCGCCTTGTTCGTGATCACGAACTCGTAGGTTCCCGGCTCCAGTCCGGCCAGGGTTTCCTGAGCGGCGAAATAGCCGTTGTGCTGGTCCAGATGAATGGTGGTGACGCCGTCGACGGTGTCTGGAGTATCGGCGATTGCGGTCAGGTTCAACGAAAGGACCAGAAGTCCGGCGGCGAGAATGGTCATCAACTTGTGTGTCATTGCAGTAGTACTCCTTGGTAGTTGGAATGAAACGGCGGTGATTGCTTCACCGACGCTGCATATTCTGCTAGACTCAGAACGCACTAAATAGCCCAATTAGTGCTAGTTTTATGTCTGATAATCTTCATAAGGATCTCCTCTCGGATATTCTGACCCAATACCAGTTACGGGCCGAGGTGTATGCCAATCCGTCGGTGTGCGGCAATTGGCGGGTCAATACCCGCGGCTCGCACCGGGCCGGGTTTCACATGGTCTGTACCGGCGGCTGCTGGCTGCACCTGTCGGAATCAGATGAACCACGCTGGTTGGGCGCAGGAGATATCGTGTTTCTCCCCCATGATGAGTGGCATGTACTGTCACCGCATCGCGAACTCGACGATGACAGCATGAAGCTTGTCAACGACGGAGACGGGCCGGTCACAACCCTGACCTGCGGCTCGGTCCGGTTCCATGATCGCGAGGGCGAATCCTTGCTGGGTTCGCTATCCGGGCCGGTGGTCCTGCGCGCGGCCGACAGCAGCGAGCCAATGGCCCAGCAATCGCTGGCCCACCTGCTTGCCATCGAGGCCGGACAGGAAAGGCCTGGTCGCCAGACGCTGCTCGACCGTCTGGCCGAGGTAGTTTTCGTGATGGTGCTCCGGCAGATTGTGGAAAAAGGCAACGTCAGTACCGGATTGCTGGCCGGACTGGGCGATCGACACCTGCGCCGGGCATTGCAGGCGATTCATTCGGACTGGCGGCGTCCCTGGCAACTGGAGGAACTGGCCGAGGTTGCCGGTCTGGCGCGCAGCACGTTCGCCCGCCGTTTCAAACAGGTGGTCGGGCAGGCGCCCATGCATTACGTTGACGGCTGGCGCATGTGGCATGCCGAGCAATACCTGGCCGGCGGCCGTCACTCGGTCGCGGCCGTGGCCGAAATGCTCGACTATGCCAGCGAGGCGGCGTTTCGTCGTGCGTTCAGCCGGGTCCGCGGAATCACAACGGGACGGGTTCGCCGCCAATCGATCACGCAGGACGATTGACCCGCCAAAGCATCTTCAGCGGGTCAATAACGGGGTAAAGTCAAAGGATGGATCAAAGTGATATTGCCCAATCCGGCAGAACGCTTAGCGCCCAGGCTTCCAGGACCTTGTCAATGCCGGACAGGACCAGCACCGCCAGCAGCAACAGGGTCCAGCCCAGCAATTTCTTACCGAACTCGGCCTGATTGAGCAAGCCCGGTCGCCATCTCTGAAGGACCCGGCCGGAGGCAAAGGCGGCAAACAGCAGTACGGATGCCGTGCCCAGACCAAAGGTCATCATCACTAAAAAGGCCATGCCCATATCCTGGCCCAGCGAGGCCAGCGCAATGGCCGCACCCAGCGTCGGGCCGACACAGGGCAGCCAGACCAGGCCGAGCAAGGCGCCGACGCCGAACTGGCCAACCGCGCTTGAGGCTTCGACACCGCCGGTGTTGAAGCGGGCCGTCAGGCCGGAAAGCTTCAGCGTCAACCAGTTGCCGAATGGCTTGACCAGCAGTGCTGCAGCAATCAGCAACAGCAAAAATGCGGCAATGTAGCGCAGGAATTCGGGATCGAGCTGCAGGTTGAGCAGCATGAAAGTCAGTACCGTACCGCCGGCGGCAAAAGACACCGACAAACCCAGCGCCAGAAACCAGGGTCCGGCCCGGCCGCTGGTGGCGGCCGATGACATCACGGCCGGCACCAGCGGCCAGACACAGGGCGAGAGGATGCTGAGCATCCCCGCCACCCAGGCCAAGGGTATGGCGGAAAGCTCCAGACTCATTCGAATTCAGCAGCCCGATTGATGGCATCAAAGATCACCTCTTCGCGAGTCTCGGCAACGCTGTACCAGAACTGCTTGTCGCCGTAATACAGGATCAAGGTGGACTGGCGGGGCGCCCTGAGTTTGCGAACAGCCTGGCGGTCGCTGTCGTAATCAACCGTCAGGATATGCAAATTGATGTCCGGATGTTCAGCCTGGTACTTCTTCAGAATTTCATGTTGGCGGGCGCAGGTCGGGCACCAGTCGGCGAAAACATCGATCAGAACCAGTTCGCCATCATTTCGAAGTTCGGCGAACCGCTCGTTGGAATAAGGCTCTGCATCCAGCGCCCAGACGGCAGAGGAAAGAACAAGCAGGCATGAAAGGACGAGTGGCTTGATATACATGACATTTCTCCTTGAGTATGGATGTCGAACCGATGCCGGTTGCACCGGAATTCAATGGGCTCATCAAGTAAAGACCGCTCAAGGTCGGGAAGCCTTTCAAAATCCCGTAATTTTCAGACAGGAGAATTTCCATGAAAGCCATCATCGGACTGCCCGGTCTCCTACAACCTGACAGAACTCGAAACCGATCATGAACTCGCTGGCCACACATCAGAAGTCGACTTCAATGGAACCCGAAGAGACGGTCTATCTCGACGCCCTTGAGGCCTTGGTTGCCGATCACCGGATACAACTGGCGCGCATCGCCGACCTGCTCGACCGCATGTCGCCGCAACAGTACAGAAGTGAGCAGGCGCCCAACGCCTCGGTCGGGGCCCATGTGCGCCATGTTCTTGAGCATTACGATCAACTGCTCGATGATGATGAGGGCATGGTCGACTATGACCGGCGGCCGCGAGAGAAGAGACTTGAATCGTGTCCACGAACGGCTGCGAGCCGGATTCACCTGATCGCAACCGCCTTGACGGAGCTTTCGAATGTTCCAGTCCGAGTTCGACATCGACCCGAGTTCGGACCCGAGGATTACTTTTTCGACATCGACTCGACCATCGAACGTGAGCTCGCCTTCCTGCTCAGCCACACCATCCATCACATGGCGATGATGGCTCAGCGAGCCTGTCAGTCGGGCGTTGAGGCGCCCGCCAGCTTCGGGGTCATGCCCTCGACGCTCCGCTATTGGCAGACATTGGATACCGAATCATCGAATCGCTCATGAGCGTTGCGCAACAACAAGACTTGCTGATCGACCAGCCACCGGACAAGGTCAAACCACGCACCCTTGATCTCGATGAGATTGTCCGCGAAAAGAGCCCGAGTCTGCATCGGCGCCTGCCCCGACCGGCATTGGATCTGGCCAATCGCCTGTTGTACTGCGATTACATCAATCGAGAGCTTTATCAATTGCGCTCCCTGCCCTGCCGTGATTTTCCGCGTGCGGCGCTCGATCATCTGGGGGCAGGCTATGAGTGCGATGGACAACAACCGGACAGCGAACTGTCACGACCCGTTTTTGTCGCCAATCATCCCATCGGCGCGCTGGACGGGCTGGCCATGCTGAGCTGGATGCTGGATCGCTACCGTGAAGTCCGGGTCCCTGCCAATGATCTGTTGGCGAGATTTCCGCATCTTCGCCCCCTTGTGACCCCGGTCGACAAGTTCAACAACCAGCGAGGCATCGCGAAAATTCTGCATGAAACCTTTGCCTCGCAGGCGGCGGTCCTGGTGTTTCCCGCGGGACGAACGTCGCGCCCGGCCATTGTCGGTGGGTGCTTGAGCGACTACCCCTGGCACAAGATGGCGGTGCGAATGGCAAGAATCCACCAACGACCGTTGATCCCGGTATTCATCAATGGTCGCAACTCACGCCTGTTCTACGCGCTCTATCACCTGCGGCGCTGGTTCAGAATCCAGACCAACCTGGAAATGTTCCTGCTGGCCAGAGAAATGATGCATCCGGTCACGCGCCGGGTCGGACTTCACTTTGGCCGGGCGATCCAGCCTGCCGAACTGGAACGGCTGGGCAACAATGACCAGGAGCGAATGCAGTGGATCCGGGCAGCATGCTATCGCCTCGCACCCTCCAGGACGCCCTTTCCAAGGACATCCACCTCCACACAGGTTCGATGGTCCGAATGATTCCCGTTATTGACCCCGTCGATCGCGATCTCCTGCAGGCGGAAATCGAGACGATCGAGATCCTGGCCGAATTTCGCGGACTGGAGGTCTATTCCCTACAGGGGGATGACTGCCCGCAAGTCATGCGCGAAATCGGTCGCTTGCGTGAAACCGGCTTCAGGCAGGTCGGCGCCGGTCGCAATCTTGACTGCGATGTCGACGCCCTGGATTTCGGTCCGAATGCCTATTATCAGCTTGTGGCCTGGGATCCGGACGAGCGCGAGATCGTGGCCGTCTATCGCTATCAACTGGGAAGTCGTGCAATATCGGCCGGCGATGGTGTCTTGCGAACCGCCCAATTGTTCGATTATTCCAAGGCCTTCAATCGCGACATCAAACCCTATTCCATCGAACTGGGTCGCTCGGTTGTCAATGAGCAGGCGCGTCGCCGCGTACTCGGGCTGTTCGCCCTTTGGATCGGGCTGTACTCGCTGCTGAAAAAACATTCCGATATCAGCTTTTACTTTGGCAATGTCTCGCTCTACGACAGCATGGACGCCACCGCCCGAGCACTGATCGTGGCATTTCTGGAAACCCACTATTGCCCTGAGCAACCGATGCTCATCGCCCGTGAGGGGTTGCGCTTCGAACCCGGCCATCGATATCTGGCCGAAGTCCAAGCCATCTCTGCCGCAACGCCCGAGGAACGTACGCGAACCCTGCACCGACTATTGAAACCGCATTCGGAAAAAATCCCACCCATCCTGCAGTCCTACATGGGTCTTGGTCTTGACATCTGGTTTGGCCAAACCGCCCATGACCATGACTTTGGCGATGCACTCGAAGTCGGCGTCATCGTGCCCATTGAAACAGTCCGGAAATCACGCGCCATCGAGCGCTTTTCGCCCCGAGGTAAAACCTTATGAACAACGACCATTACACGAACCCGATTCTTCTTTTTTTTGTAGCCGTACTGCCAGTACTGTTCGCAACAGGAGTAAACGCCATGGACAGCGAAGATCTGCATGAGCGAGGAGAGCGTGAAATCGTTCAACTGCACCAGTTTTTCGAGGACTGGTACCGAGGACATGAAACAGCGGACTTTGACCGCTTCGATCAGGCTTTATCCGACGGCTTCATGATCATCATGCCCGACGGCCGGGTACTTGACCGAGACGTCATCGTCGAAGCGGTCCGTGGTCAGCACGACTCCGACAGCCAGGCCGAACTCGAAATTCGCAACGTGCAGCTTCACGAAGTGCATGAGGCCACCGCCATCTTTACCTACGAAGAGTGGCAAGGCCGCGACGGAGAAACAATGCGTGGACGCCTGAGCAGCGTGGTGTTCGCCCTCGACGACCAGGCGCCCAACGGCCTGACCTGGCTACATGTCCATGAAACCTGGCTGCCCGAACCTGAAGCAGCCGCCGATCAACCCGAACGACCGCGCAATCCTTTCGACAGCGGCATCCTGGTCGAAACTTTCGGCTACGGGCCCGACACGCCTTCCCTGGTCGACTACGAAGAGCTTTACCAAGGCTGCCCGGCACGCGACTGCATCCCCTCGATCGATGATCCGAAATATGTCAGCGCAAGCGATGCGACCTTTCTCGGTGATGACGAACTGATCATGGGAATCGATATCAACGGCCAGCAGCGTGCCTACCCGGCCCGCATCATGGATTACCACGAGATCGTCAACGACACCATCGCCGGCCAGCCTGTCGCAGTCACCTGGTGTCCGTTATGCGGGTCCGGCGTGGCCTTCGATCCGCGCATTGATGGCGAAGTCATCGAATTCGGCGTCTCCGGCGTGCTGCACGACTCCGATCTGGTCATGTACGACCGCAAGACCGATACACTGTGGCAGCAAATTACCGGCCAGGGCATTATGGGTCCACGCAAGGGTGAACGCCTCGAGATTCTGCCCATGACGATGACCGACTGGCAAACCTGGCGCCAGGCCCACCCCGAAACCATGGTGCTGTCCACTGATACCGGTGTCGATCGCGACTATGGTGATTCACGCCGCTACGACGAGTATGAAGAGAGTGAGCGGCTTGCCTTTCCGGTCTCGAACCGAGATCTGACCATTCATCCGAAATCGGTTGTATTCGGTTTCGAGATCGACGGCCACAAGCTGGCAGTATTCGAAGACAAACTCGATGAACAACCCAGCATTGAAACGCCGCTCGGTGACCATGAGTTGACCATCGAGCGGCGTCCGGATGGTTCCGTGAAAGCCATCGATGAACAGGGCAACGCACATCCTTCCATCCGCCTGTTCTGGTTTGCCTGGTACAACTTCCATCCGGACACAGCCAGGATTGACTGAACGTATTCATCCCCCATCAAAAAGGGAGGCAACCAATGCCCGTACAGAAAACCGTGGAATTTTCCCTACTGCTGTTGCGAGTCAGTGTCTTTATCGTCATGGCCATGTGGTCGCTGGACAAACTGCTGGTCCCCGACCATGCCGCAGCCGTGTTTGAGAACTTTTACTTCATCACCGGGATCGGGGCCTCAACGCTGCTGGTGATCGGGCTTGCGCAACTGGCCATCGAAGTCGCCTTTGTGCTCGGCTTGTGGAAGTTCTGGACCTACGGCTTCGTTCTGGTCACCCACGCAATTTCTACCCTGTCATCCTGGAAGCAGTATCTCGATCCATTCAATAACATGCTCTTCCTGGCCGCCATTCCGATGCTGGCCGCCTGTATCGCCCTGTTCCTGCTGCGTGACCAGGATCGAATGTTCACCCTCGGCCGGGACTGACATCGCCGCCATGGCGCGACCCCCGAGATCCTGAACGGCGCACAGGATCAGGAAGGCTGAACACGGGTACAATGGGCGGGCCCAACGGCAGCCCATTGGGTGGTAGTCTGGCTCTGGGCATGGATCAGGTCGGTCATCCCCTCCGGGAAGGCTGGAATGTGGCAAGGATCTGTCGTATCGTTACGGATTTCGGCATTCTTCTCCTCTCAAATCAGTTAGTTAGATGACCCGGGCACAGCTCGATTCACGATGCCTCAGGAACATACGATATGCGCCTTTCAGTTCTGATTCCGATATTCAATGAGCTTGAATTGCTACCCGAGCTTTTTGATCGACTCGATTCGGTACTGGAGAAGCTCGAATTCGAGTATGAGATCATCTGTGTAGATGACGGCTCAAATGACAACAGTCTGAAATTTCTGCTGGAACAAGCCAACCGCGATCCGCGGATCAAGGTGGTTTCATTCTCCCGAAACTTTGGGAAGGAAGCCGCACTGACCGCCGCAATGGACTATGCCAGCGGAGACGCTGTCATTCCACTTGATGCCGACCTGCAACACCCTCCTGAGCTGATCAGCAGGCTTGTCGAGGAATGGCAACAGGGTCATGATGTGGTTCATGCTCGCAGGGCCAGCCGGGCGGGAGAAAATGCTGTCAAACGCCTTTCTGCTGTTTGTTTTTACAAGATTTTCAACTTGTTGAGCGAGACCAAGCTCCCCCAGGGCGCAGGAGACTTTTGCTTGCTGAGCCGCAGAGCGGCTGACGTGGTACGACAGCTTCCCGAGAGAGACCGATTCATGAAGGGGCTGTTTGCCTGGCCGGGTTTCAACAGCACGATGGTCGAATATGAATCCGTCAAGCGTACGGCAGGCTCCAGCAGGTTCAGTTTCTGGACGCTTTGGAATTTCGCCATTAGTGGCGTGACCTCATTCAGCTCAATACCGATCCGCGTCGGCACCTACATCGGTCTGCTCATCTCTTTCGTTTCAATTCTCTATGGACTGTATATCGTGCTGCGAACAGTCATACATGGGATTGATGTTCCAGGGTATGCATCACTGATGGCCGTAATCCTGTTTCTTGGCGGCGTCCAGCTCTTTTTTCTCGGGATACTGGGTGAGTATCTCGGTCGCATATTCAAGGAAGTCAAGGGGCGACCATGTTATGTAGTTGCACAAGCAACCGGCTTTGATGAAGACATTGAAAATAGCGATGATCCCCTCGGTGCTCAAGCAAAAGAGTAACGGCGGCTCGCTGGTCCGGCAGGTTGTGTATTTCGGAATCATTGGTGTGTGTGCCACGGTTACGCATTATGTCGTGGCCCTGACCTCGCATGAGCTCGTCCACGTACATATTGTGCTGGCTCATTTGCTTGGCTATCTGAGTGCAGTCTCCGTATCCTATTTCGGGCATGCCAAACTGACTTTCAGGACACCACCAACTTGGCAATCCATGAGACGATTCGTTCCTGTCTCCCTGGTGAGCTTCGGCCTGAGCGCGGGTGCTCTGGCCGCGATGGAACATCACTCGACGCTGTCAAGCAGGGTGACCCTGGCATTGGCCATGCTTCTCATCCCCGTGTTCACCTTCATCGCCATCAAGTTATGGGTTTATCGCAATTGATTGCCGCCTGGTGCCGAGGCCCCGCCAACTATGCCGCCTTGCATCACAAGTCATCCGGACCGATGCCAGCATGATCCCGGACGTGGCGCTTTCCATTGAAAAGAAATCCCGGCACTCAATTGCCACTCTGGCAGTTGTTTTCATACTCTACATCGTCCAGGCGATCATCTTTTACTATGCCATGATCGTGGTGGATTCCGGGCGTGACATCGCCAATGCATGGACCATCGCGTCGGCCCAGGGCTTTCCCTTGTACGGACCCGAGATATATGGCACATGGCACCTGGGACCATTCTGGTTTTACTTCCTGGCATTGCCCCTGGCCCTGGGTGGCTCGCTTGGTACACTCGCGTTATGCGTCGGTTTACTTGCCGCTGCAAAGGTGCCACTCGCCTACCTGCTTGGCAAGCACTGGTATGGAAGCCATGGTGGACTTCTACTTGCCGCCCTGATATCGATTCCGGGTTGGAGCAGCGTCGGCTCCATCGCCATCGCGCATACCTCGATCGTCGAAAGCGCGGTACTTCTTGTTATGTTGTTAAGTCTGAGTGTCATGAAAACGCCTTGCCCCAAGCGCAGCGCGATTCTGATGCTGGCCTTTGCCCTGGCACTGCATGCTCATCCAACTGCCATCGTGATTACACCGTGGGTGGCCGTCGCGCTGGTTTACACCATTCGCCAGTCGAATGTGGTTACCACTCTGCTACTTTCTGCCGCGGCGTTTTCACTGCCATGGCTACCGCTGTTGATCGCCGAAGCATCGAGTGGCTGGTTAATGTTGAGTACAAGCGGCGATTATTTCGAAGGCCTTTCACTGGCCGCAATGGCGCCCGGCAACACGTATGCAGTAGCCAAGGGGCTACTCATTGGCTGGGTGCCATTTGTCAGCCAGTACATGGTGCCCTGGCTTTCAGATTTTGAAAGCATCATGGTGGCCGGTGCACTGCTGATATTGTGTGCGGCCACTTTGGGTTTGATCAGATCTGCATGGGGCGGCGAGCGATTAACGCTGGCAATCATCGTCAATCTCGTTGGCGCGCTTTGGTTGTTGAGCGTGCTGAGGCCGGATGCGGTAGCCCATATGTACTTCGCCTTGATACCACTGGTGGTCTGTGCCCTGGGGATTGGTCTGACCAGGCTGCTTGCCGGGCGAACGCTTACGGTGGGCTGGATCCTGGTGGTGTTAAGCATAGTATTGCAGATTGGCGTTCTCATCGAACGCCGCAGTATTGCCGAAAATGGGTCATTGTGGTCTTATCCGGGAGATGCTGCCGCCAATATCAGCCAACCCGTCGAAGACGACGGGGTAGTCCTTTTCTGGTTGGCGGCTGGTGTTCAGGATCAACTGGCAGCCGAGCTTTGCGGATCGAACACAAGCCTGCATGGCGAACTCGCCAGCGCTTTCTCATGGGGTGCGGGGGTCGCCATCGAGCGAGCATGCAGGGATCACAGGTTCAGGCCACACATGGGGGGAAAACAGGGTGATCGACGTATCGCGGGCATCCCCAGGGCCCATGCTGAGCATCTCGGCATCGAGGATGGTGAAGTAAAGCATGGATTCACACTGCTCGAACCCCGCCAGGTGCTTCACCCGGAATTTGGAGAAATGATCGTGGCCAATCCGGAATACCCGGTCGTCTCGTACCGTGAGCGCTTGCGTCGCACAGGCGCCCAATCCACGGAAATCAATGCGGCGTGTCAAGCAGGGGAACTGCTGGTTGTCAACAACCTGATGCCAGCCCTGAACCCCATGAGCCTGCAGGTCTCGGACTCCATATCCTTACAAGAAGCGGCACTGGAGACCCTCGCGTCAAGCTACTTTCGCTGTACCCAGTCAAGCAGCATGCGCATCCGCATTGAAGCTCTTAACCTGGAACAAGTCGAAATCTTCACCCTGTGATCTGGATTTTCAAGAAGAAGACCGGCCTTCCCCGCCCTGCCGCCGGACAACGTGATCATGCCGACCACCAGCAGCCCGACGCCGACCACGCACCACCAACCGATTGCACCGCCGGTAGTCGCCAGTGGAACGAACAGCAGAGGCAGGGTGACATACCCCACGTTGTAGTTGGCCGCAACGATCGGTGCCCGGCACTCTCGCACATAGGCCCACTGCATCATGCCGAATGCGCCGGCCGCGCCGAGAAAACTCAGTACCAGCAACCCCCACCCCAGCCCGGTCTGCGGTAGGAACGTGGAACCCTCCAGACCGGACTGGGCCAGCCCCTTGACCAAGGCATCGAGCGCCAGAAAACCGCCTGCGGCCAGTCCGAAAAAGACTTCCCTGACCCGGTCCGTGCGGCGCTGGAACCACAGCCCGAGCAGCGGGATCGTCACCAGCCAGACCACGGCCATGCTCATGAACGGTCCGAGGGCAACCTGATCCATCGGAATGGCGCCATTAACCAGTTCACCACCGGCGATGATTAGGGTGGCCGCAATGATGATGCCAACACCGGCGAACTGGCGCATGCGCAGCGTCTCACCCAGGAACGTGCATGAAAACCACAGCAACACGATCAAACCGACCGCGTACATGGACGTGAAAAAAATCGTCGGCGCAAACGGGTTGGCCAGCATCACCCAGAACGGGGCGCTGAAATTAAGACCCAGGCCCAGGGCATAGATCATTCGCGCCCGCGGCTGTGGCCGAGTGGCACGCATGCGCTGGATACCGAGCTTCATCAGCCCCTGCGACAAATGGATGACCGATGAAGCGACCACCCCGATCCCCATGGCGATCAGAGCACCGGTCATGTCAACATCCCCAGGCGCATCGGCACGCAATCATTCATTTTTCGTACTTACCCCCAGGCCGAGCACGGTGCGATTGGCATAGGCGAAATAAGCGGCAACCTGGTTGATTTCGAGAATCTGCCCGTCCTCCCAGCCGGCAGCACGCAATTGCTCGATATCATCCGAAGACAGCTCGGTCGGGCTGCGGGTCAAGCGGTTGACATAGTCCAGGGCCAACACCTGGGCCGGGTCAAAGGCCTCACGCAACTGGCCGCTTTCGATCGCTTCCAGCCATTGACCGGCCCGGGCCTCGTCATTCAGCGCCCGTTTCAGGCCCCGGGTGTGGTGGGTAACACAGTACTGACAACCATTGATGCGGCTGACCAGGACCCCGATGGCCTCGGCAAAGGCCTTGCCCAGAGTATTATCCGAATGGTGCAATACTGAGCGATACAGGGCCATGTGGCCATCCAGGGTATGCGGGCGCTCACCGTGGGCCAGAATGACCTGGTCCAGCCGCGCCGGCGGCGCCCCGAGTTTGCGATAACTGGCCGCCAGCGCGTCTTGTGCCTGTTGCGGCAAGGTGATTCGAATCCAGACCATTGCTTTGATCTCCAACTGCATGCAAGCTGTGTGACACTGATCCGGTCTGACTAAATCAAGTCAACCAGGAGAAACCGTGATCATCATGTTCATGCCCATACGAGACCGGCTCCAGGCCGATCTGATTGCTTTCACAATCCTGGCGCTCACAATCCTGGCGCTTCCGGCTGCCGCCGGCGCCGATATCGTTGCAGAAACCTTCGAGCCCTACGCCGACCTGCTGGCTGAGTTCGTGAGCGAACACGACCTGCCCGAAGACGGGCTGGTGACTTCGTTCAACTACCGCGCCGCGCTGGAGCATGCCGAAACCTCGGACCGCCTGACCAAGCAGCGTCAGCGGCTGGCCGAATTCGATCCGGATATGCTGACCGACCGCGACTCGGCCAACGCATTCTGGCTCAATGCCTACAACTTTTTCATGATCGCGCATATCCCTCATTAACCCGGCGGGCATGCAGATCACATTCAGGTCTTCAAGCAGAGCCCGAATCAAGGCGTCGCTCGCAGCCAATGGTGATTCCATTGTCAAGAGCGAGAACGCAGAGTCGGGCTCTGCTTGACGCGCCTAACATTTTGAATTCTAACGACAGGCCGCAGTGTGGCTTTCGGCAGCAAGGCAGCGAAATGCCGCTGTAGCACTCCTACAGCAAGTTTCGATAAAGCAGTCTGCCGAAAGCCACACTGCGGCTGAATGCGATCTACATGCCCGCCGGGTTAATAATAATCCCAGGCGCGGCGAACTGGTCTCCAGCGTGCGCGATTACGGCCACCTGCTCAACCCCTACCGGCTCTTTCGATAGCGAGCCAATGACCGACTGACAGTGTGCCCGCTGCTTGCGATCCTGCCGTTTGGTACGACGCAAGCGGCCGAGGGGCAGGCAGTCTGGACATGGGCTGCGTTGGGTACCAGCGCCACCGACCCGAACAAACACTGCTCTACCAGATCGTCGAGCGGCAGCGCAGGCGAGAGCGACCGCACGTCTTGCGCGAAGCGCGAGAAGTAAGGGAGCGAAGCCGTTGCGCGTACAGGCAAGAGCGACCGCACGTCTTGCGCAAAGCGCGAGCAGTAAGGGAGCGAAGCCGTCAAGCAGTTGCCCGCCCATGTGCGTCAGGTATTCGATGGCTATCTGCAATGCGGCAGGCTGGAGCACGGGTCCCTGCGCCTTCACGCGCGACGGCTTCGCTCAGGGGCTTGTTGCCTTCGGCAAATCGGCTTGCATTCCTGAATTACAGCGAACTTGGATTCAGATCGCGCTTGAGCCGAGCGCGGTCCGGCGGCGCTCGTGCCGGAATGGGCCAATGACGGGAAGTTTGGTGTGCTTCGTCGTTTGATTGGCTTCGACAGGAAAGAAAGCCCCGCTGTGCGCCGATATCGAGATCAAACGCCGGTCTGCAGCGGATCCGGATACCGCTGGAAATCAGGAAATGGGCCGCTTATACTTCCTATACTCCTGCAGGCGGGTCAACGCGTGCCGCGCCAGGGGCGGCGGCAATCTGGCACAACTCCGCGGGTTTTTCGTTGTTCATGAATAGGATCCAATGGATAACATGCCATGAATCACGACAAAGAACGAATCCTTCCGGTTGGAATCGCGCTCGCACTGGTCCTGGTTGCCATCCCGGTGATTGCCGACGAACCGGATACCGCCTGGACCGGACAAACGGACTCCGACTGGTTCGAGGCGGGGAACTGGACCGGGGGCGTGCCCGGAAGCGGAGACCTTGTCCATATCGACACAGATATTCCGAATCCGACCGAAATTGAAGACGGGGAAACCGAGGAAATCGGCGATCTGTTTGTCGGCGTCGAAAACCAGGCCGGGCTTTCGATCCTCGACGGCGGGGTGCTCAACACTACGACTACCCGAAGTGGGCAAGAGGCTCAAAGTTCAGTGAATATCTTCGTGGCCGGCGGGGCAGAATGGTCCAACGACGAACATATCATTCTGGGCACTGACGGTTCGAGCAGTCTCACCGTTGAAGATGGCGGAAAGATTTCAAGCACCTGGGTGCGAATGGCTACTTTTGAAGACAGCACCAGTTCGGTAACCCTGTCCGGTGAAGATACCGAATGGCTTGCGGGTAATTTCAATGTTGGTAATTCTGGAGAGGGCACGCTGGTAATCGAGGACGGTGCAAGACTTAGAAACAATATCGCACGGGTAGGAAGTAACGAATCCGAGGCGCACAGCACGGCAACCATACGCGGGCCTGGCAGTCACTGGGACAAGTGGAGCGTACTGATTGTTGGGGAATCGGGTACCGGCACCGTCGAGATTCTGGATGGAGCAACAGTCGACAGCGGGGTCTTCGGCTCTATCGGCCAGGAGCCCGAGGGCGAAGGCCACGTTGTAATCAGCGGTGCCGGTTCCAAATGGGAAATCTCCGGCACCAGTCCGGTGTTGACCGTCGGGGACGAGGGTTACGGAACCCTGCTCATCGAAGACGGTGGGGAACTGGTGCACGGGGATGCTGCCACCATCGGGCTTGAATCCGACGCGGAAGGTTCGGTGACAGTCTCGGGTGCCGAATCAAACTGGACCGCGGGTGCTGAATTGATTGTCGGGGACGAGGGTTATGGAACCCTACTCATTGAAGGCGGCGGCACGATGACGCACCAGGCCTTTGTCAACGTAGGCGGAGAATCCGCCGGGGAAGGTACGGTGACGGTTACCGGTGCCGGCTCGACCTGGAATGCCGGCGGTACGATGAACATCGGGCGTTTCGGAACCGGGAGCGTTATCGTCGAGGATGGTGGCGAGGTTTATAGCGGAGCGGCTCGAGTGCCCATTGGTGCCGGTGGTAGCGATGGCACGCTGATCGTTCGGGACCCCGGTTCCCGACTGGAACTGGAAGTAGAGTCATCCAACAACCATCTAACCCTTGCCTGGACCGGCACCAGCGAAATGCTGATCGAAAACGGCGGTCGTGTTGTGAACGAAGAAGGACGGATCGCCTTTGGTTTGAATACTACTGCCACGGCCACCGTTGATGGCCCGGATTCGGAATGGGTCAATGAAACATCACTTACTCTTCGACGGGGCGACGCGGTGCTGAATATCCAGAACGGGGCTACCGTAAGCGTGGCCGGCGGCAGCGGCACGGTCGATGTCGGCGAAGTAAGTGAAGCTGAATCGGTGATTCACATCGGCAACGGTCAGCTTCCCGGGCTGATCGAGGCCGCCACCATTTTCGGTGGTGACGGCGAAGCCGAACTGGTTTTCGATCACACCTCGGGCAGCCATTATTTCACCCAGGACGGGACGGCCGGCGGCGAAGAGATCGAACTGGCCGGCTCGCTGGCGCTGCTGCATGCCGGTCCGGGCACCACGATCCTGCCCGGCGCTCATTCCCATGCCGGACCGTCCCTGGTCACCGGCGGCACGCTTCGAGTGACAGGCGATATGTCCAGCGCGGTGACGGTGGAAAATGGTGGAAATCTGTCCGGCGCCGGTAGCACGGGGGCGGTTGAGATCAACGACGGCGGCATGCTGTCACCGGATCCTGTGGCCGGCAGCCTGGAAATTGATTCCGGCCTCACCCTTCATGCCGATTCGACCACGACTTTCGGGCTGGCTGAGCCGGGCAGCACGGAAAACAGCCGCGTCGACGTGGACGGTGACCTGGTCCTCGACGGAACGCTCGACATTCAGATGATCGAGGGATTCTCCAAAGGCACCTATACGCTGATGACCTATACCGGAGATCTACAGGACGAGGGCCTGACCCTCGGCCAGATACACGGCAGCGCCTTTGTCGATACCGACACGCAGGGCGAGGTCAGGCTGGTGGTCGAAGAGGTCCAGTTGCAGATCTTTCACGACCGGTTCGAGGGCTGATTTCCTGCGGGCGCAGACTCCATGGCCCATGGTTCCACCTGTACCTTGCGAGTGCGGTTTTCGACCAGATCGACCACGGTCAGCAGGTGCGGGCCGACGCGCAGGCTGACCTGACCGTCGGGGATGGACTCGAGCAGTTACATGATCACCCCATTCAGGGTCTTTGCGCCGGTGGCGGGCAGGTCCCAGTTCATCCGGCGGTTGAGCATTCGAATGGTGGCGCCGGCGTCGACGATCCATGAACCGTCGTCGAGCGTGTGCGGGCGCTCAGCGCGGGCCAGAATGACCTGGTCCAGCCGCGCCGGCGGGGCGCCGAGTTTGCGATAACTGGCCGCCAGCGCGCCTTGTGCCTGCTGCGGCAATGTAATTCGAATCCAGACCATTGCTTTGATCTCCAATTGCATGCAAGCTGTGTGACATTGATCCGGTCTGTCTAGTCAAACCAACCAGAAGGAACCGTGATCATCATGTTCATGCCCGTACGAGACCGGCTCCAGGCCGGTCTTATTGCTTTCACGATCCTGGCGCTTCCGGCTGCCGCCGGCGCCGATGTTGTTGAAGAGATTTACCAACCCTACGCCGACCTGCTGGCTGAGTTCGTGAGCGAACACGACCTGCCCAATGACGGGCTGGTGACTTCGTTCGATTACCGCGCCGCGCTGGAGCATGCCGAAACCTCGGGCCGACTGTCCGAGCAGCGTCAGCGGCTGGCCGAATTCGATCCGGATGTGCTGACCGACCGCGACTCGGCCAACGCATTCTGGCTCAATGCCTACAACTTCTTCATGATCGCGCATATTCTGGAAAATCCCAGGCGTGGCGAGCTGGTTTCCAGCGTGCGCGATTACGGCCACCTGTTCAACCCCTACCGGGTCTTTCGACGTGATCTGTTCGATGTGGGCGGGCGCAAGCACTCGCTGAGCGAAATCGAGCTCGACATTCTGCTCGGCTCTCAATTCCGCAAACGGGGCTGGAAGGATGCCCGGGTCCATTTCACCGTCAATTGCGCCTCGGTCGGCTGCCCGCCGCTGCGAGCCGAAATCTTTACCGCTGACAATGTCGAGCACCTCATGGCCGAAAACACGCGCCGGTCACTCAACACGCCGCTGCATCTTCGGATTGAAAACGACGTGCTCTACCTGAGCAGCCTGTTTGACTGGTACGAAGACGACTATGTCGAGCACTCCGGTTCGGTGCGTGAGTTTCTCAACGATTATGCCGACCCCGACCTGCAACCGGCCATCGAAGCCACCGAGCGCATTCGCTACATCGATTACGACTGGGACCTCAATTCGCCGGAGAACATGCAACCATTGATCGAACAATGACAAAGACCGCACCCGTATTCGTGGCAATGTCTCTGGCAATGTCGGTGAACCTCGCCATTGCCGAACAGCCTGTCGACGAGGAACTGGAAGACCGCATCACGGTCATCGGCTCGCTGGCCCAGGCGCGCACGCTGACCGAGTCGGCCGTGCCGGTCGATGTGTTCAGTGGTGAGCAGCTTCGCGCTACCGGCGCCGTGGGCAACGAGCTCGGCGAGGCGCTGGCGGTGCTGGCCCCGTCGTTCAACTTTCCACGCCAGTCCAACTCGGTCACCTCCGACCATGTCCGCTCGGCCCAGTTGCGCGGCATGAATCCGGACCAGGTGCTGGTGCTGGTCAACGGCCAGCGCCGCCATGTCTCGGCGATGGTCAACGACAACACCAAGATCGGCCGCGGAACCAATGCCTTTGACTTCAACACCATCCCCTTGAGCGCGGTCAAGCGCGTCGAGATCCTGCGCGACGGGGCCAGCGCCCAGTATGGTTCAGACGCCATTGCCGGGGTGATCAACATTGTCCTTGACGATTCACCGGCCGGTCTGGTCGCCGGTGCCAGCTACGGCGCCCACCACACCCGGGTCAGCCCCATCAGTCAGACCGTGACCGACGGCAATACCGCCACCGCCTGGCTCAACCACGGCCATCAAACCCGCCGGGGCGGGTCGGTTCGCTACGGTATCGAAGCCTCGCGCCGGGGAGCGACCAACCGGGCCGGCTTCGATCAGATCTCGCCGTTCATTCCCCAGACCGAGGACAACCTGGCCTTTCAGGGGCAGCAAACCCACCGGGTCGGCGACCCCGAGACCGAATCCATTGGCATTTGGATCAATAGCGAACTGGATTTCGAGGGGTTCAGCTTTTTCGGGTTCGGTACGTTCAGCCATCGGGATACCCGGGGCGCAGCCGTTTTTCGTCATCCCGACACCAACCAGAATGTCCGCGCCATCTTTCCGGACGGATTTCTGCCCGTCACGCGTGGGGACAATACCGATATTGGCCTGACCGGGGGCATCCGCCACCAGCAGTCGGCCTGGTCCTGGGAACATGCACTCAGCCTCGGACACAATCGCTTTGAATTCGGCGTGGCCAACTCGCTCAACCCGTCACTGGGCCCGGACAGTCCAACCCGATTCGACTCCGGCACTTTCGACCTGACCCAGGTCAATGTCAGCAACAAGGCCAATCGCCGCTTCGATGATCTGGTGGCCGGCCGTCCGCTCCACCTGGCGCTGGGTCTGGACTACCGCTATGATCGCTTCGAGAGCCGTCCCGGCGATCCGGCTTCGTTTGCCGCCGGTGACTTCCAATTCGAGCCCGACCTGGCGGAACTGGTCGGCTTTCCGGACATCGGCTCGCAGGGCGCCAAGGGGCTGTCACCGGAAGACGCGACCCGCGAAGACCGCCACGTGTTCGCCCTGTTTGCCGAACTGTCAACCGATCTGAGCGAACGCCTGGAAACCTCCCTGGCCGGGCGCTTCGAACACTACAGTGACTTCGGCAGCACCCTGACCGGCAAGCTGGCCGCGCGCTACCGACTTGACCACGGCCTGTCAGCACGAACCTCGATCTCGAGCAGCTTCCGGGCGCCATCACTCAGCCAGATCGGCTGGGGACGTCGCGACAATACTTTTTCGGCCGAAGGCGCACGCATCTCCTCGCGCCTGATCCGGACCGGGTCCGAACTGGCTGATCAATTGGAACTGCCTTCGCTGGATGAAGAGACCTCGATCAACGTCAGCGCCGGTGTGGTCTGGACCAGCGACTTCGGGTTGAATCTGTCGGTTGATCTGTTCGAAATTCGGGTCGATGATCGCATTACCCAGTCCGAGTTTCTGACCGATCCGGCGCTGATCGACTTCGTTCAGCAATTGCCCGGCGGTGAAGGGGTGCAATCCATCGGTTTCTTTTCCAACGCCGTTGACACCCGCACCCGCGGCATCGAGGCCGTGCTCGACTACTCCCGTCCGGTGGCCGGTGGCCTGTGGCGCATTGACAGCGCCTGGACCTGGGCCAGAAGCGATATTCGCGACATTGCCGAACCGCCGGGTCGAATCAGCGAGATCAGCCCGGATCTCAACCCGGTGGGGGTTGAGCAGCGCAATACCATCGAAACCGCCACCCCGCGGCATAGCTGGATCACCACCACCGCCTGGCAGGGTCAACGCTGGCGCGGACTGGTTCGCGGTCGCTACTTCTCCTCGGTGGTGCGCGAGTTCACGTTTGCCCGCCAACGCTTTGGCAGCCAGTGGGCCCTGGATGCCGAGTTGTCCCGCACCCTGACACCGAGCTGGACGCTGACGGCCGGGGCCAATAACCTGTTTGACCAGTATCCGGACGAATCAGCCAACGCCAACAACTTCTTCGGCAATTTCGCCTTCGACCCGATCAATCCTATCGGCCTGAACGGACGATTTGTTTACCTGCGATCCGAACTGCGCTTCTAAAATCGGAAAAATCGGAATCGAAGCCCATCCCGGAGTCAATCCTTCGCGAGATCCGGATAGACCCCGAATATTTTGTTCCCTGGGCTGGCGCAAACGGCGCCAAGACCGTTAGTATCGTCACTTTGCAACTGGGAGAAGCTCATGTCGAGATTGGTGGACTTGTTGCGCGATCTGGGGAATGACGCGGATCTTTGCGAGGCATTCAAGGCGGACCCCGATGCGGTGTGTGATCGCTATGGCCTTGACGACGACCAGAAGGCTGCACTGAAGGCCGGCGATGTGGAAGCCGTGAAGAAGGCTGCGGGACTGCCTACCGTATCGTTGACCAATGGCATAATCACTTCCTACGATTGACTCTTTTGTAGGTCGAACAGACCTGTCATGCGCGTATTTCTCGTGATCGCCGGATTGAGTACCGCGATGTGGGCCGGTGCAGCCGATCCCGACGAAATCCAGTCGCGGCTCGATGAAATTGCCAGGATCAATGTCACGCAAGCCTGGGAACAATCCCAGGCGATGGCTGAACAACTCGCCGCCGAAATGGAAGGCGCCTCCGCCGAACAGCGGGCGCAGCTGGATTTGCTGTTCGCCAGAAACCTGGCCCTGGCTGGAAGGTATGCGGACGCCCTGGAGCTCCTTGACCCTATTCTCGATGCCGATTTGCCGAGCGAGCAACGCCTGCGCGCCTATGAAATGGCGGCCAATTATGCATTGAACAAATTGGACTACGAACAGGCATTCACCCTGCTGCGCGACAGCATCACATTGTTGCCGGAAATCGATCGCCCGGCCCCCCAGGCTCGGTTACTGGGCTTGGCCGCCTATTTTCATAGCGAGGTCGGCGAACAGGAAATGGCGATCGACTATGCGGGTCAGGCTTTGGAATTGGCGCATGACAGTCAGGATGCGCGCGAACAGTGCATAGCCCTGCATCGGCTGGCGCTGGCCCAGTTTCGGCTCGAGCGCTTCGCAACTGCCGAAGCAACCCATCGCCTGCAGATAGAGCACTGCGAAGCAGCCGGTGATCCCGTGCTGTCGGCAGCTGCAAAGAACGGTATTGGCAATGCTTTGCTGCGGCAGGGGCGGATCGATGAAGCCTTGCCATGGATTCGATCCGGATTGCAAAGAAACGAAGAACATGGATTTCGGGATGGCGTATTGGCCTCAAGACGTTTTTTGGCGCGCGGGCTCAAGGAAATGGGCGAGATCGATCAGGCTGAACAGATACTCACGGAACTCATTGCAGCGCTTGAACGCGAGCAATACTGGAGTAATTTGCATGAATGCCTGGTGTTGTTGACGAACATCGCCGATGCGCGCGGTAATCCGGCTCAGGCGCTGGCCTTTTATCGCGAGGCCGAAGCGGCGCGCTCGAAACATCTGGAGCGCGAGCGAGCCATGCGTCTGGCGTATCTGCGCGTCGAGTTCGATACGCGGATCAAGGAACAGGAACTCGCGCTGTTGCGCGAACAGAATCGGGTAATGCAACTGGAAGAGGACGCACGCAGCCAGCAGTCGCTGCTTTACATGGGCGGTACCGTGAGCCTGGGCATCATCGGCTTGCTACTGTTGCTGCTGCTGTTTCGCACCCAGTCCGAGAGGCGCCGGTTCAGAAAACTGTCGGAATACGATGGCCTGACCGGCCTGTACAACCACACCCAGTTTTTCGCCAAGGCCAACGCCGCCTTTGATGAGAGTCGCGAACGCGGCTGCCCATTCACCCTGATCATCGCCGATATCGACTACTTCAAGAATATCAACGACCATCATGACCATCTGTTTGGTGACCAGGTACTGCGAATCGTGAGCGCCCGATTGCTCGAGGTATTCGGGAAGGCTGGGGTCGTCGGCCGCATCGGTGGCGAGGAATTCGGGATCGCTCTGCCCGGCAAAACCTGCGACGAGGCCTGTGATCAGATCGAGCTATTCAGGCGTATCGCCTCGGTGGTGCGGGCAGATGACAATGCGGCAGAGGTGACGCTGAGTTTCGGTGTGGCCCAGATGGATGACCGGGACGCGGGCGATCCCAGCCTGGAAAAGCTTCGGCGACGAGCCGATCATGCGCTCTACGGTGCGAAGGCCACGGGACGCAACCGGGTTGTCGTGGCATCGGAAAGCCATGTTGAATAACCCGTGGAGGCAGGATAATGACCGGCGCCGAATCCGGTAGCGCATCAAAAAAGGGAGAACTGGTGCTGGTCGGCACCGGCATTCAGTACGGTCGCCATATCACCCAGCGCGCGATTTCCGAGATCGAGTATGCCGACGTGGTGTTCTGCTTGGCGGATGGCCTTGCCATGTCGCTGGTCGCCAAATTGCGCCCGGACATGATCAGCCTGGCCGGCTTTTATGGCGACGGAAAGGACCGCCGCCAGACCTACCGGGAGATGGATGAGGCGATCATGACCGAAGTGCGTGCCGGACACAAGGTCTGTGCAGTGTTTTACGGTCACCCTGGCGTATTCGCCGACGTGCCGCACGTCACCATGGGCAAGGCGCGCGCCGAAGGCCACCAGGCACGCATGGAGCCGGGCATTTCGGCCGAGGCCTGTCTTTACGCTGATCTCGGCATCGACCCGGGCAAGCGCGGCGTGCATTCGTTCGAAGCGACCCATTTTCTGATTTACGACCGCCGGATCGATCCATGCGGCTTGCTGATTCTGTGGCAAGTCGCTCTGTGCGGCGATTTGAGTTGTACACGTTTCGATGCCGTGCCCGAGCGACTTGCGCTGCTGGTCGAAAAGCTCAAGCGCTGGTACGCGCCCGAAACCGAAGTGATCTTGTACGAGGCTTGCCAGTTGCCGATCGGAACCTTCCGTGCCGACCGCATGCGCCTGGACGAGTTGCCCACCGCCAGCTACCAGGAATACACCACCCTGGTCATCCCCCCGGCCCGCGAGCTGGCCGAGGACTCGGGAATCCTGAATGCAGTTCGGGAATTGAACGCCTGAACGGACGATTTGTTTAGAACTGCGCTTCTAAATTCGGAATCGGGATCGATCCCAAATTCAATCGTTTGCGGCAATCGCAGCCCGCAATCGCACCGATTGCCGATCGCCGGCCAGGTCGATTCCGTCACCCCGCCATTCGATACCCAGCTGATCCATGGCCCATTCCAGATCTGGCTCGGCGGGCGCATCGATCATGCGCTCATGCTCGTCTCGCCAGATTCGGGTTCCACCCAGCCGGTCCAGCCGCTCAATCAGTTGCCTGGCATTCCAGGAGCGGTTCATGTCGCGACAGCATCGGCCAAACGCCGCCAGCGTGGAATCGACCGACTGTTCACCATCCGAAGCCTCACACAAACGCATATCGACCCGCAGAAAGTAGGACGCACCGGTCCAGTGAATACGGCGAAAGGCTTGCTCACGCCACATTCTCGGGCTATTAACCCGGCAGGTATGTAGATCGCATTCAGCCGCAGTGTGGCTTTCGGCAGCAAGGCAGCGAAACGCCGCTGTAGCACTCCTACAGCAAGTTTCGATAACGCAGTCTGCCGAAAGCCA
>SLKT01000190.1 GCA_007134485.1 Wenzhouxiangella sp.
ACTGTGGATGGCGGGTGTTGTCGTGCAGGACGCGGCGCAGTTTACCCACGGCGGTGTAGAGATTGTCCTCCACCATTCCCAGCTCATCCTCGGGCCACACGCGCTGGTAGAACGTTTCGTGAGTAACCACCTGGCCCGGTTCTTCCAGCAACAGAGTCAGGACTTTCAGCGGCATTTCCTGCAACGCGACGCGGTGACCGCGCTCATAGAGGGTTTGTTGCTCGGTATCCAGCTCGAACGCTCCGAAGCGCAGAACCCGAGCCGAATTGTCAAATGCCTGCTTCTCGCCCACGGCCACCTCCCAGCATGGTCTTTCGCGTTACGGGATCAGCCAGCACACCCAACCCTATGGTAGCGCAGACGCAAGCAGGAACGCATCGCGTTACAATCCCGGGTTCGCAAGCACTTCAATGCCCTGCCTTCCATATTTACCCGGACTCAGGCAACGAAAAAGGGAGTAAACAATGAGCAGCGAGCATCGCGAGTACTATGCCGCGCATGTCATGGACCGGGTCAACCAGATTCAGCTTGCGGTCATCGGAATCGGGATTGCCATACTGGCGATCAATTACCTGGGGCTGGTGGCGATCGAGTTCGATGTTCTACAAAGCGAGTACTACTGGCAGCGGTTGACGCTGCTGTTGCTGGTGATCGTGTTCGCTTCGTACACCGCGCTGGTCTACAACGCCTATCCGGTTCAAGCCCGAAGTTCCGAAGGCGCCAGATCACGGGTTGGATACCCACTGCGCGTGTACTCACTGTTTCTGCTTGATATCTTCCAGGTGACCCTGGCGGCCTGCATGTTCGGGGTGTTGTTCATCCCCGAAGCGGTTCAGCTGCTCGACAGCGACAATTGCATAGACGATTTCACCTCGGAAAAGTGTCTGGGCTTGCCCGAGTACGGCATCGAGATCATCTTCGCATTGGGTGCGCTTTGGCATCTTTCGGTCTCGGCCTGGTATGCGATCGCCGATGGTTTCAAAGTGCGAGACGTTCCGGTGCACGCGATTTTCGCCGCGGTCTATGTGGCCATGGCGCTGATCCATCAGGTGGACTGGTTCGGAGTGTGGTCTGCGGCTGCCGGGTTCGCCCTGGTGTTGATCGCGCTGTTTGTCGTTCAGGGTCGTCGTTGGCTGGGCGAGTGACCGGGCAGCCACGAGTGCCTGCTAGAATCAAAGATACTCTGTAACGGTAATTTCGACCCGCCGGGTCAATGACACTCAAGGTAGGCCATATGAATTCTCGGATTTGCTTCTGGGCGGTCCCGTTTTGCATTGGGCTTGTGATCGGTGCGCCGATGCTCGCCCTTTCCGCGGACAAGAAACCGCTGGATCACGACGTTTACACCATCTGGAACCGTGTTTTTGATCAGGGCATCAGCCCGGACGGCGGTTGGGCGTATTGGGAAATGTCGCCGGAGCAGGCCGATGGCATGCTTGGGGTGCGCTCGGTCTCGATGGACCCAGAGTATGAGTTCGAGCGTGGACGTCACGCCGAGTTCAGCCGCGACAGTCGCCACCTGGTCTTCATGGTCCAGCCGAAATTCGAGGAGGCGCGCCAGGCGCGCCTGGATGACTTGCCGGACGAGGAAAAACCGAAGACAGCGTTGGCCGTCGTCGAACTGGACAGTGGCGAAAAGCACTCTTTCGAGCGGGTCCAGTCGTATTCCATGCCGAAGGAATCCGGGCGCTGGCTGGCCTACCTGCACGGGCTGATGCCCGATGCAGTCGACTCGGATGATGAGTCGGTCGAAGACGGTGACGAAGAAAATGACCAGGTTGAGCGTGATGATGATCAGGACCCGGGCACGACCCTGATCGTGCGCTCACTGGAAGATGACCGAAGCCTCGAGTTCGAGCATGTCGGTGAATATGCCTGGTCGGACGACGGACAGCACCTGGCGTTTACCCGAATCAGCCCGGAAGGCGATGAAGATGGTCTCTGGGTGCTTGACCCGGAATCCGGCGAAAAAAGCGAGGTGCTGACCGGCAAGGGCGAATACCGAAAGCCGGTATTTGACGAGGCTGGTGTGCAAGTGGCGTTCCTGGCTCGATTGCACGACGATGAGCGCCCCGATCATGCCTTTACCCTGTATCTGTGGACCCGCGAGGATGAGCGGACCCGGGTGCTGGCCGATGAATCTGCCGAGTTTCCGGAGGCGGATTGGCATGTCAGTCGGCATCGCGATCCGAAGTTCTCCGACAGTGGAGATCGGTTGTTTTTCGGCACTTCGCCGGATCCGGTGGACATGCCGGATCACGATGACAAGCTCGATGACGAGGTGGTCCGAGTCGATATCTGGCACTGGCAGGATGACTGGTTGCAGTCCATGCAACTGACTCGCCTGGATGAGGAGCGAGAGCGTACCTGGTTGGCGTTGGCGCACCTGAATGACGATGACCGCCTGGTGCAACTGGCGCGTCCGGACATTCCCGAAGTCGAGATCCCCGAGTCAGGTGATGGCGATTATCTGCTGGGGGTTTCGGACCTGCCTTACCGGCGCAAGATCTCCTGGGATTTTCCGGGCTATTTCGATATCTGGCGAATCGATGCCCGCGACGGTCAGGCTGAATTACTGGTCCAGGCGGTCCAGTTCCGGCCCCGGCTGTCTCCTCAGGGCCAGTATGCCCACTGGTGGGATCGCGATGAGCGGACCTGGAAGGCGCTCAGGCTGGCTGACCAGCAGCGTCTTGACCTGGGTCAGGCCATCGACACCCGTCTGGATGATCACACCAATGATCGCCCCTTTGCCGCCAACCCTTACGCGCCGGGATACTGGCTGAGCGATGAAAGCGCCTTCCTGATCCAGGACCGTCACGATATCTGGATGGTGGATCCACTCTCGCCGCGCACCCCGGAACTGCTCAGCCAGGGCCTGGGCGAGGATCGCGGCTGGAATCTGCGCCTGATCGACCTTGATCCGGATTCGGCTGGCCTCGAAGTCGATGGTCCGTGGTTGGCGAGCGCCTTCGAAGAAGACAACAAGGATCATGGTTTCGTGCGTATCGGTCCCGTCGGTCAGGATCCCCAAGTGCTGGTGATGTCGGCCCATCATTACGGCCGACCGGACAAGGCGGAGGACGCCGATCAACTGCTCGTGACCCGTGAGAACTTTCAGGAGTTTCCCGACATCTGGGTCGCGGATACCGAATTCCGGGAGCTCCATCGTCTGAGTCACGCCAATCCGCAGCAAGCTGAGTATCGCTGGGGTGATGTCTCGTTGCTGGAATGGCAGTCCAAGACCGGCAAGGACCACCAGGGCATGCTGTTTTTACCGGAGGATTTCGATGACTCTCGACAGTATCCGATGATCGTTTATTTTTATGAGCGCGACTCGCACCGACTTCACCATCATCGTGCTCCACAGGCTCATCGTTCGGTCATCATTCCGACCTTCTACACCAGCAATGACTACGTGGTATTCGTGCCCGATGTCTGGTATCGCGAGGGTTATCCGGGTGACAGCGCCATGGAGTCGATCATGCCCAAGGCACGGGCGCTGGCCGAGGAGCCGTGGATCGATGCCGATCGAATCGGTATCCAGGGCCATAGCTGGGCGGGCTACCAGATCGCCTACATGGTGACCCAGACCGATTTCTTCCGCGCTGCGGCCGGTGGCGCACCGGTGGCCAACATGACCAGCGCCTACGGCCAGATCCGCTGGCGAACCGGGCTGAGCCGCATGTTTCAGTACGAGCGCACCCAGAGCCGCCTGGGCAAGTCCCTGTGGGAGGATCGTGATTTGTACATTCACAACTCCCCGTTGTTCAAGGCCGATCACATCAACACCCCGTTGCTGATGATGCACAACGATGAGGATGGAGCCGTGCCGTGGGAGCAGGGCATCGAGCTGTTCGTGGCGTTGCGGCGCCTGAATCGCCCGGCCTGGCTGATCAACTACAATGACGAACCCCACTGGCCGACCACCTTTGCCAACCGCAAGGACTGGCAGATCCGTATGCAGCAATACTTTGATCATTACCTGAAGGACAAGCCAGCGCCGCGCTGGTTGCGGGAAGGGATTCCGGCCCTGGAAAAAGGAACAACGCTGGGCCTGGAGACTGATTAGCCCGGAGAACTTGACCTGATTCAATCGGTCAAAGTCGCAGTCAAACCAAGATCTCCAGTCCATGTCCGCTTGCGTTGAATATCGCCTTGATGAACAGGACCGGATCGTTTCCGTGGGTGGGGGCTGGGACGATTTTGCACGTGCCAACGATGGCGCACATTTGTGCGGCCAGGCGCTGCTGGGCAGTTCATTCTGGGATCATGTCACTGGCGAGTCGCTCAGCCAATTGCTGGGATTGATTTTTCGTCAGGTTCGTGAGCGCGGGGAGCCGATCACCGTTCCGTCACGATGTGACTCGCCCGAGATCGTCCGTCATCTCGAAGTCCGTATCCAGCCCCTTCCGGACCATTATCTGGAAATCCAGTCCTGTATCAACTCGGAAACACCCCGTACACAATGGCGCGGAGGGGATCGAGTCAGGATGCTGTTGCAGATGTGCAGTTGGTGCAACCGATTTCATGTCGAGGATCAGTGGCTGGAAATCGAGGAGGCGATCGAACGCCTCAGACTGGCTGACGCCGATTTCATTCCGCGCTCAAGCCATGGCATATGCCCGGATTGCGCCGATCTGCTGAAACAAAGCGCATAGTTTTTTCAGGTATTTTGCGGGTCCATTGCTCAGTGCCGCAGGTCGACCCGCCCTGAGAAGCGGGTCAGTTGCCAGGCCCTCGCCAGCAGCAGGTACCAGGCGGAAAATGCCGTGGTGCCGTGCCATTGCATGAGGTTATGCGCCACTGAGGGATCGTCCATCAGGGCATCGAAGATCACGCTGGCCACCGCCATACCCAGCACGATCACTGCAATCGCCAGCATGGCGCGTGGCAACCAGCGCGGGAGTTCTGCCGGACAACGTGACAGCAGCAGCGAGGCCAGGATGATTTTGGCCACCAGCGTGGCCGGAAAATAGGTGGTGATCACGGTCTGGCGTATGGCGTGATCGATTTCACCGGCTGAACCGATCAGGGCGATGTAGCAGATCAGCAGTATCGGGCTGGCCGTGCCGAGCA
Source organism: Wenzhouxiangella sp. (assembly GCA_007134485.1). GTDB lineage: Bacteria > Pseudomonadota > Gammaproteobacteria > Xanthomonadales > Wenzhouxiangellaceae > Wenzhouxiangella. Next base: position 5,077 of record SLKT01000190.1, read on the forward strand.
CTTGAATGGCGACCTGTTGTACCCGGCTGGTGTGTCCCATCAGCTTCAGCCATTGCGCATTCAACCACCAGACCAGCATCAACAGCACGCCGACCGGAATGATGGTGGCCCGGAACACGAACACCGCCGGCTCCTGGCGACCCGAGGCGCTGATGCTGATGCAGCCGTCGATGAACACCCGGCAGTGCTCGACGAGGTCGAAACTGCGCGACAGCCACAACGAGATGGCCACGCCCGTGAAGGAGACGATGAAGATCAGCGCCGGGAATCGATGCACTTTCATGGTCGATTGCGCCGTCGCTCAAGCCACAGGGTCAGAAAATGCACGGGAAGATAAATCAGCACTGGCCAGGCCAGCGCCAGCACCACCAGGTATACCAATGGTGGCAGGAAATCCTGCTCCATGCCGAAGGGTGCATGCACCCAGTTGATGTTGCGTTCGGGATCGGTCAGCCAGTAGGTCAGGACAATCATCAGCCAGGTCAGCAGCGTTTGGTAGAGCAATGCCGGCGCCTGGTAACCAACCCGGAAAATCGCATAGCCGGCCACCAGTGGCAGTAACAGATGATAAAACGACAGCACCCGGGCCAGGTTCGGAAAGTCCGGGTCCAGCATGTAGGCGGTACCGCCGAACGGATGCCAACCGGTCAACCAGGCAATGGCCAGGTCGGTCCCCCAGAGCAGGCCGATCAGCACGACCGACAACCACTGCATGGACAGCAGCAGGCGACTTTCCAGCCACAGGCCGATCAGAATCAGGAAGCTGGCCATGTTGCACAGCCAGAAGTAATTTTCCGCGCCCAGCAGGATGGCGTAGGCCGGAGCCCAGAACAGGATCCAGGCAGTAAAGGCAAGTTTGATCCAGATTGGCAGTCGCTGGCCGGGCATCATCTCGCAATGACAGTCAGACCGACCTTTACCTTACCAGCAAACCTGCAAGGCGGTTCTATATGTTCCTGAGATCACCAATGACCTTGCGCCCGGATTCGATCATCGGACCCAGGGGTGAGGCCAAGTTGTCGTCGCGGGCAGCGGTTTCAAGCTCATTGAGCAAGCATTGTTCGTCCTCGGCAAAGCGAGCGGCAAGGGCGCGCACCTGGTCGGCATCCAGCCAGCCCGAAATCTGGTCGGCGATCTTGTGCAGATCGTTGAGCTCGGTATTCGCATCCCTGGGCAGAAGGTCGCGAGATCGGGTCAGTTCGTCAAGTCGGTTGGCCTGTTCGTCCAGCGCTTCGGCACGGTCGGTGAAGCGTTCAAGGGTTTCACCAGCATCAATTAGGTGCTCGATGGCATGGCGATAGCGATCGCCAAGTTGTCTGCTCAAGCGACCGGCCTCTAGCAGCGCGGCTTCGGTGTCCGAATGAATCAGGCTCATGCAGGTTCCTCAGGTGCAAAGATCTCCAGGGCGGCATGCTCGATACTGCAATGGACCGGTGTCGTCAGCAGGAACTCACCGTCGGCGGTGACTTCCATCTCGGGCTCGGCATCGATCTCGATCTCGCTGCAGCGCAGGTGGATGATGTTGTCGGCGTTGCGGGTCCGACCCCAGCGCAGGCTGTCGGCGTTGCCCAGCAGCTCCAGATTGGACTGATGCATTACGATCACCACATCCAGTTTGCCATTGTCAAGCTTGGCATCCTCCGAGATGGTCATGCCACCACCATAGTGTATGCCGTTGGCCACGGTGATCTGCACGCACTGGCAAATGTGCTCATGACCATTGACCCGGACGGTGGCGTTGAATCGCGGCTGGCGGCGAAAGGCCTTGACCAGGCCGACCAGGTAAGCCAGCACGCCCAGACGGGACTTGGTTTCGCCGTCCATTTCGCGCGTCATCTGTGGCCCCAGACCCATGCCGATGGCGTTGACGAAACTGACGTCATTTGCACGCGAGATATCGATGTGTCGGGTCTTGCCATCAACAACGATGGCAAACGCGCGTTCCAGATCCTCGGGGATGTCCAGCGAACGGGCCAGGTCATTGGCCGTGCCCAAAGGCAACAGGCCGACCGGTCGCTTGATTTCGAGCAACGCATCCAGCGCCAGGTTGAAGGTGCCGTCGCCGCCGCCGATGACCACCTGGTCGACTTCGGGGCCAATCTCGCGGATCAGGCGCGGCAGCTCTTCAGGGGTTTCAGGCCGTTCAAAGGTCAATTCGCCCAAGGCCTGGAAGCGTTCGACCAGTTCGTCGAGATCATCATCGCCACTGCGACTGCCCGGATTGGTAATCAACAGCGTCGAAGTACGCACTAGCGGTCCTTTTCTCGCTTGTCCCCCGCGACAACATGAATCGTTCTGAATGCGGCATTGAGCATACAGTAAAGCCCGTACAGAAGCAGTCCCGAGGCCATCAGGCCCAGCAGTACATCACCGTGGGTATCACTGCCGATTCGCCACATCGCAGAGGCAACGTCAATGACCTCGTCACTTGATGCGAACCAGCCGGCTCGCAGCAATGACCAGCCGATCAGAAAAAACAGCACCGATCGGGCGGCGATGCCGTAGCTGGAAAGCCACGCCATTGGGGCATGAAAACGGGCAATGAAGCCGATCTCCATCCACTTGTCGCGAAACGGCTGGTCCCAGGCACGCCAGAGTTGGTACAGGCCGGCCGCTATGACACCGGCGCCGATCAGGCCCAGCAGCCAGCGCCCACCCGGCCACCCGAGCGCGACAGCCGCAGCTTCTCCGGAGCGTTCCATTGAAGCGAGATCGGTCACCGCCGACAGCGTGACCAGCAACAGGCTGGAATACAGTCCGGCACTGCAGAGCAAGCCGATTCGGGAAATCAGTCCGCGTAGTCCGACACCACGTTCATCCGGATCGACAAATACCTGGTGCAGACGCCAGAAAACATGTGCCCCCAGCCCCACGGCCAACAGCCCGAAGCCCAGCCGACCCGGCAGTTCGCGACCGACCAGGTGTATAGCGCCTTCCGAGCCGGTCACTCGACCCTCGGCGAAACCAAACAGGGCCATCAGGGCGAGAATGCCGACTGCGGCAAAGATCAGACCCTTGGCTAAGTAGCCAATCCGGGCCAGGCTGGCCACCGAGAGGCGACCGGAGGTGGTCAGCAGTTTCACGACCGGGTCAGCTTCATTTCTTCGGCCAGCCATCGGCGCGTCAGCAGCAGGACCAGCGCGATCCAGGCCGCGCCCGCCAGCCATCCGGCCAGCACGTCGCTGGGCCAGTGTACGGCCAGGTAGACGCGGCTGGCGCCGGCGATGAAACTGGCCAGGACGGCCAGAATCAGCAGGTACAGGCGGCTGATCGTTCTGTGCATGCCGGCCGACAAAGCTAGAGCCAAAGTCACGTAGGTGATCAGAGCGCCCATGGCGTGACTGCTGGGAAATGAACTGGTAAAGGTCTGGGTGACCTGGGTGACCAGGTCGGGCCGTTCTTGCGAGAACAGCGATTTCAGACCGAAACTGGCCAGCGTGCCCAGGGAGATACTGGCTGCTGCAGCAACCAGAGTGCGCCAGCGTGCCGTCAGCGCGAGCCAGCCGAGCACGGCGAGGGTGACCAGGATCATCACGCTGATGCTTCCAAGAGCGGTCAGGTCACGCCCGGCCTCGCGCAACCATTCCGGGCCGCGAGGAAAAGTCTCCTCGCCGATATCAAGCAGGCTGGACAACAAGACCCGGTCAAGCGAGCGGCCCCAGTCGCTGGTGCTTGCCCAGGCGACCAGTACGAATCCGGCCACGGCGACTACCAGCAGGATGACTGCTAGGCTTGGGCGAATCGACTGATCCTGGTGCTCGGACTGGCTATGGGGCATCGACAGATCAGATTCGATCGGCGATTTCGTTCAGGGTGGCGGCCAAATCTCGCAACCGCCTGCGCTTGATGCGGTCATGGTCGGCGGACAATTCGACCAGTGCGTCGGCAAGGGTTGCCAATTCGATCGACAACTCATGATCACGCTCGGTATCTGCCAGGCGCTTATCGGCCAGGGCAAGCGCAGCATCGATTCGTTCGAGCATGTCCTCGGACAGGTGTCTGCCGCGAAAGAGCTGGTCGCGATAGGCGCGCGCGACCACCGGTTCGGCTGGCCATTGAACCTGGTATTGCTGTTGTGGATTGAAGGCATCGCCCTTGTTGGCCAGCAGGGCAGCCTGAATCTCGTGCTCGCTGAGATACTCACTGGGCACGAGCTCAAGCACATCCAGCCCACGCACGATCTCGGTGCCGTAGATGCGACCCCGGTACCAGTAGGTTGACCAGTAGCCCCCGGTCACCAGCGTTTCCTCGTCGATCGGGCCGCGATCGAAATAGGCGATCTCGATGGGATTGGACGGTGATGTGAAATCGAAGACTGAAACGCCACCCTGGTACCAGGCCTGGACCATGATGTCGCGCCCGGGCACCGGGACCAGCGAACCGTTGTGAGCGACACAGTTTTCCTGCTTGGTCTGCGGCGCCGGCATCTTGTAATAGCTGCGAAACACCAGCTCGTTGTCGATGATCTCGAAGATCGCATTGGCGCCCCAGTTGAGCGGGTCGGAGGCACGACAGCGTGGCCGAACGCCACCGCCCCATTCGTCGGTGAAGATCACCTTGGTGCCGTCATTGCTGAATGTGGCCGAATGCCAGTAGGCAAAGCTCGGGTCGACCACATCGTCGATACGCTCGGGGTTGACCGGGTCGGAAATGTCAAACAGGATGCCGTTGCCCGAGCACGCTCCGGCAGCAATCTGCAAGTCGGGGAAAACCGTGATGTCATGGCAGTGATTGGTCTCGGCGCTGACCTGAGTTTCCGGACCGTGATCGCCGCGTTCCCACAGTCCGGACAGGATGCCGGTCTCGGGATCGGAAAACACCGCCGGTGAATGAATGACGCGCGCCTGCTCTGGCTGCTCGATTGGGATTTCGATAACGTCGATGCGAAACAGCGCCGTGTCCTCGTCGCGATACGGGTCGGCATCCAGGCAGCCTTTCAGTTCCTCTTCATCGCGCACTGGAGCGGTGCCGGAGTTGTAGACAATCAGGCGATTGTCTTCACCGGGCCCGGCCACCACGGTGTGGGTATGCGAACCGCGACAGGTTTGCACGGCGCCGACCTGGCGCGGCAGCGCACGATCACTGATATCGAAGATTCGCAAGCCGCGGAAGCGCTCCTCGTTGACCTTGCCGGCCACGCCCTCCAGCCCACAGTCCACCCGGCCGCGCATCTGCTCGACCGACATGATCAGCAAATCGCCGACAACGGATACATCGCCCTGGCCGCCGGGGCAGACCACCGCACTGATCAGTTCCGGCTTGTCATCGTTGCCGATGTCATAGAGTTTGAAACCGTGATAATTGCCGACCACCAGCAGGTCATCGGCGAAGGCCATGTCGGTATTGGCGAAATCCAGAAGGGTGGGGCGCTGGCGCTCTTCGGTCGAATCGGTTTCATCGATTTCGGTGTCCTCCCCCTGAAGTTCACGCAATCGACTGGCCGGCAGGCCGGCCGGATTGTCCGGGTCGTAGAAACCGCTGGGCTTGGGCAGGGCGGTCAACAGCTCCATGTTCCAGATCGCCTCTTCGGCATCGCGAAAACCGGCGGCCAGACCCACCCTCGGGTCCGGCGAATAGCCGGCCAGCTTGATATTCATCCGGTCGATCTCGGCACGTTGATCGTTCTTGACGTCCGAGACAAACTCGTAGAGTGCCGGATCCTGGGCCGAACCCGGCGCTTCAAGCAGGTCCTCGACCATGATCAGCGCCCCCTCGTGGTGCTCGATCATCAATTCAAGAAATAATGTATCGAAGTCAGCACCGGAGGATTGTTCCAGTTCATCCATCTGTTCCGGCGTAGCCATACCGGCCATGGTGTGATGATGATGGGCGTGGTGGTGATGACGCCAGTCGCGCTCCGGCACCGGCTCATCCCGTTCGGCCAGCCACTGGCTCATGAACTCGATTTCGTCTTTCTGCGAAGACTCGATACGACGGGCCAGTTCGATCATGGTAGAGCGGCTGGTCCGATCCGCCACCAGCGCACTCATGTCCAGCGCCTGCTGATGATGCGGAATCATGTCACGCATGAAACGTACATCGGCCGCCGAATGACGCACACCGGCCAGACGAATCGCTTCGTCGGCAGCAATCACCCGACTGTCGTCACCGGGTTTGCCTGGCTGAACGATGGGCGGTTGGGCCTGAACGGCTACAGCGAAAAGCAAAAGGCAGACCAGGATCGGCCACCAGCGGGAATGCCGGCTACAGAAAAGTACATTCATGATCACCCATCAAACTCGTGTTAATTCATGCAGAGCACGATGCCCAGGATCCGACACCGTCGAGTCCGGTGAATCTACCAGATTCGGTGTCACGGTTCAGACTCGGGTTGTGCTGATGTCACCCGGCCAGCACGATTCGAACGTCGATACGGTGGCTTGACGGCTCGGTATCGAGGAGGATCTGGTTGGAAGGCAATGCCTGGCCATCGATTGACACGCTGACGCCGGCATCAGTGGTCGGGCCGGTGTCCTGGATATAGTGGATGCGGTATTCGCTGCCGCGAAGCGAAAGGGTCACCGAACATTCCTGCCACTCCGGCGGCAGGCAGGGTTCAATGATCAACTGCTCGCCATCAATCTGCAGACCGAACAGCGCCTCGATTCCTGCCCGATACAACCAGGCCGCGGCCCCGGTGTACCAGGACCAGCCGCCGCGGCCTCGGTTTTCACCCTGGGAATAAATGTCACCGGCCAGCACGTAGGGTTCAAGCCGGTAGCGTCGGGCTTCGTCAGGTGTCGGGGCGCGCCGGATCGGATCGAGCAGGCGGAACAAATCGGCCGCTTCCTGATTCCATCCCAGCCGGGCCGCGGCCCACACCGCCCAGGTGGCCGCGTGGGTGTACTGGGCGCCGTTCTCTCTGATTCCTGGCGGGTAGCCCTTGATGTAGCCCGGATCAATCGGCGTCAGATCGAACGGTGGGGCCAGCAGCAGGATCAAACGATCCGGTTTCGAGACCAGTTGATTGAGTGCCGAACGCATGGCCACCGAGGCGCGTTCGCCCGGTTCGTTCGGACCGAGTACCGACCAGGTCTGGGCAATCAGGTCGATCCGGCATTCATCGCTGTCACTGGAGCCGATGGGCGTGCCGTCATCGCAGTAGGCGCGTCGATACCACTGGCCATCCCAGGCCGACTGGTCGATCCGCTCGGCAAGCTGGCCGGCCAGCTTGCGGTACTGGCTTTCGCAATCCGGATCATCCTGGATCCGGCAGCAGGCAGCAAAGTCCTCGAGTACCCGGATCAGGAACCAGCCCAGCCAGACGCTTTCGCCGCGGCCGGTGGTGCTGATCCGGTTGAAACCATCGTTCCAGTCGCCATTGCCGATGACCGGCAGTCCGTGCGGGCCGACTGTGCTGGCTCGGTCAATCGCGCGACAGCAATGTTCGTAAAGCGTGCCTTGTCGCGGACTCTGGCCGTACTCGGCGTATCGCTCGACCTCCTCGGCCGCCAGCGGCTGCCCCTCCAGGTAGGGCACCACTTGATTGAGAATCTCGTAATCTTCGGTTGATCTCACGTAAAAGGCGGTGACCAGGGGCAGCCACAGCAGGTCGTCCGAGCAGCGCGTGCGAACCCCGCGCAGCGGCCGTTC
>SLKT01000176.1 GCA_007134485.1 Wenzhouxiangella sp.
GCACGGCCTCGTGGGCCCGGTTGAGATCGTCGAAATGCCGGATCAGCTCGTCGATGCGCTGGCTGGTATCGGCGGCCTGCAGCATGTGCTCGCGCACGAACTCGGTCAGGTTGCCCACCGACTTCATCGACACGGTCTGATTGAACAGCTCCAGGGCCTGGTCGCTGGCAATGCCGAGCTTGCGCCGCAGGCTGGCGCCATAGGCCGGAAAGGCGGTGTGCAGTTCGACGTGATCGAGCGCGCGCAGGCGCTTGCGCAGTGCCTTGAGGTCGTTGCCGAAACCGGCAAAGTGTTCCTCGATGGTCAGCGGCCGGTCGGCGGCGACGTAGAAACGCTCGGGCTGGCCGCGGCTGTCGCTGATCCAGAACACCTGGGCCAGCGTGACATGGCGGTCGAAACCCTGGTTGTAGAAATGACCGAGGATGACCGAGTAGCTGTTGTGGTCGCGCAGCGCGACCGGTCTGGCCGACAACCCGCTCTCGCCACGCTCGGACTTGTAGTGGCCGAGCACGTAGGAGCGCAGGCTGCGCTCGCGCGCCTCGGCACCGGCGGCCTTGTTGTAGGTGATGCCCTGGGCCGGCACCAGCAGCGTGGTGATGGCATCGACCAGGGTGGACTTGCCCGAACCGATATCGCCGGTGACCAGGCAGTTGGCGCCATCGGGATTCAGGCGCCAGACATGACGATCAAAGGTACCCCAGTTGAGCAGCTCCACCCGGTGCAGGCGGTAGCCGGCGCGGGCATCATCGGGCGCGAAATCAAGGGCCAGTCCTTCCATGCATTCAGTTCTCTGCCGCGTGTTCGGCGTATTCGCCCAGGCGCTGGTCGAACTCGGCCAGCCACTGGGCATCGACATAGGCCTTGAGAATGCGACGGACCTCGAACTGGTCGTCCTGGCCCCTGAGCTTGCGCAGGAACCCCATCTCGACGGCCTTGTTGATGTCCATGCCGACCCGGTCGATCAGCTTGGCCTCGTTGGCCGAATCGGGCAGGAACAGGCGGACCAGGTCGGCAATCTCCTCGCGCGACATGACCAGGCGTAGATCGCCGCCGCCGGCGTCATGCTCGGCCAGTTTCTTGCGAAGCAGCGCCAGAAGCAGGCTGACCGGGTAGCTCAACTGGCGGCGGGCCATCAGGCGCGGCAATTCGTTGTCGTCGTCCTCGGCCGGGCGCTGGCGCAGGAAGGCATAGCCCTCGGATTCGTCGACGATCAGCTCCAGGCCCAGCACCGTCACGTAATCGGAAATCGCGCCCTGGTGGTCGAGCAATTGTTGCCATTTTTCATGCCCCTGGTCGGCATAGACCACGCCCTTGAACAGGGCGATCAGCGGCAGCGACAGGCGGGAATCGACAGCAGACTCACTCATCGCGAAAATACTACCAGAGGCACCCGGGCCTGGCGCTGGCGTCCATCGGCTTGCTGCCAGGTCACCGTCTGGATTCTTGCATCGTCGATCAGCCCGGCGCCGTCCTCGGCGGCGATGGCCAGATAGGTCACGAGTTCGGCCAGTCCCTGCTCCAGCGGTTGGGCATCCAGCAGCTCGGCCAGGCTGATCTGGTCGCGATCCTGCAGCGCGCGGCGGATCCCGGCTTCCAGCTCCGGGCGATCGACATGGGCCTGGTCGAACAGGGCATCTGTGTCGATGAGCCCGTCGTCGGCCAGTGTCACCTCATCGTGAATCTCGGGGCGTAGCGGCGGGCTGAACAGCGGCCGGTCCATGACCAGGTTCAAATCGGGCACGGGTATGTCCAGCGACATGCCCGACTGCCGCGGCGGGCTCTCGCGCACAGCCACGGCCTTGCGCTCCAGGCTGCGGATCAGCTCCATGATGCGCCGGTTTTCCAGCCAGGCCTGATCGTCGAGAAAGCGCCGCAACTGTTCGGAAAGCCGGGCCACGGTGCGCTGGGTCACTTCACCGGCCTCCAGCCAGTCGTAGTGCACGCGCTTGATACGGCGGTCGGGCTTCAAGTCGATGACCGCCTCGAGCTCGAAGATTTTCTCCAGCAGGCCGCTGAGCTCTTCCTGTCGGGCCGGCGACATCAGAAAATCCCAGAAGGCGCGAAAGCTGCGCCCCTGATCGGAATCGGCAATGGCGTCGTGCTCGCCGAAGACTTCCTCGAGCACCTCGCCCTTGCCGCCCTCGAACCAGGTGATGCGCTCGCGCACCTGGCGATCAAGCTGACGGAAGTTATGCTCGACCTGGCGAAAATCGGCCAGCAGCGCGCGGGCGGTGTCGGCCATCTGCAAGAAGCGCTCCTTGAGCCGGGTGTCGTCCATCAACGACAGCTCGCCATCGCGGATGCGCTCGATCTCTTCATCGATGGCATCGCGGCGCGATTCCAGCTCGGCAATGCGCGCAGCCGGGTCGGTCTCGGTGCCGTGGACGATCTGTTGCAACAGGTCGAACACCGTCATCAGGCGCGACTCGGCGCCGACAAAACGCGGCTGTTCCAGCCCGGCCAGCCAGCGGATCGCGCCTTCGGCCGCCGGGGTCAGATCGTAATGGGCCTCGTCGCTGTCGGCGGTGTAATAGCGCCTCAGCCAGGCGCGCCGATCATCCGACCAGTCCTTGAGATAAGCCAGTGCCGCACGCGGATAGGCCTCCTCGCCATGCACCTCGCGAATTCCGGCCAGGTGGTCCTCCAGCCGGCTGACCAGCTCGCCCTCGGCCATGGCGCGCACGTTTGGCTCGATGAAACAGCGATGAAAGAAACTGACGACCATCGGCGCATGATCGGCCAACAACAGCCGCCAGCCGCCATGAGCATCACGCAGGTTGTCGAGGGTGTCGAAGTCCACCGCCCTATTGTATGACGTGTTTTGTTGGTCGGGATTACATCCCCGACGGACAGGGTTTAATCAACCCTCACCCCTTTGATTGATCACCCTCCTGTTTCGGCTCGAAGTCCAGGTCTTCCAACTGGCCGACGACCGCGGTGCTGATGTTGGAGAGATGGCCGGCCACCCGCTTGTAATGGCGCGCCAGCAATGAATAGGCGACCGCTTCGTGGATCTGCATCTGATCTTCATCGGCGAACAACTCGTCGATGATGCGATCGCAGCGCCGGCGAATGATTCTTGATCGGCCGATCGCCTGCTCGGCCAGGGCGTCATCGGCCTTGCGGCAGGCATCGGAAACCATCGTGAACAGGCTGACGGTCTGATCGGCGATCTCATTGAGCGGCTCGTGGTACTTGTCGATGTGAAAGCCTTCGGAATAGGCGCGGCCGACCTCGTAGACATTCTTGCAGTAGTCGCCGATGCGCTCGGCATCCTTGGCAATGCTGATCAGCGCCAGGCACACGGCGACATCGTAGCCGGGGTTGACGGTGAGGTAGCGCAGGACCTTGCGACGAATGGAGCGCTGCAATTCGTTGATTTCCTTGTCGCGCTTGTAGATCGCGTCGTGAACGTCATCGGCCGGAACCTTGCTGTGCAGCACCTCGTTGGCGCGCTCGAACATCCACAGTCCATGTTCGAGCATCTGGGTCAGCTGCGAGAAAGCCCGGTCGACCATGGTCTCCGAGGCCAGTGCTTGATAGATCTTCTTGAACATGTTCGTTCTCCGTGAAAGTCGAATCAGCCGACAATCCATTCAGTCACAGCAATTCCGACCAGGGGAATCACCAGGAATATCAAAAACAGGAACCCGAAAGCGTAACGGGGTGAACGGCCGGCCAGTCGACCGTACCAGTCCGCAATCCGGTAAGGGATGAAACGCAGCGGATACCAGATGGCCGTGCCGACCAGGTTGAACAGCACGTGGACCAGCGCGACCGTCATGGCCGCGGCGATCGGATTGGCCGTGGCGGCCAGAACACTGGTAAACGTCGTGCCCAGGTTGGATCCCATCATGAATGGCAATAGGCGCCGCATGCGCACCGCGCCGGCGCCGGCCAGCGGCACCATCAGGCTGGTGGTGATGGTGCTCGACTGGACCATGACCGTCGAGACCGCGCCGATGCCGTAGGCGCGCATATCGGTGCGAAAGAAATAGCTTCTGAACAGCCCGTCCATGTGGCGCAGCAATGCCCCGCGCAGGTTCTTGACCATGAACACCAGGGCGATGAACATCATGATCAGGCCCATCAGGGCGACCACCAGGCCCTGCGCCATATCGGTCGGTGTGACCAGTTGACCCAACCAGTTGAACAACTCCACGACCGGCGAGGTGATGACCTTGACCGGGCTGCCGGGACGGGCCACCTCCTCGAGACCGATCAGGTCGGTCAGCCAGGCCGCGGTGCGCGTGAGTATGCCGCGCCCGGTTTCGTGCAATGCCCCGGTAATCCATTCAAGCGGGAACAGCACGGCCACCGTCATCAGGTTGAACAGATCGTGCAGCAAGGCTGCGGTGAATGAGCGCCGGAAATTGCTGCGGATGCGGATATTGGCCAGCGCCACCAGGATCGCCGTGACGGAAGTACCGATATTGGCGCCCATGATGGCGAAAACCGCTGTGCCCAGGGTCATTTCACCGGTGGCGACCAGGGTGACGATCAACGCGGTGGTGAATGACGAGCTTTGAACCACGGCGGTGACCACGACCGCGCCCAGCAGCGCGATGAATGGATTCTCGCCGTAGGCGAAGGCGCGCACCAGGAAATCGCTTTCCTGCCCGAACAGCCCCAGCCCGCTGCCGATCGCGCTGAGCGCGGCCAGGAACAGGTACAGGCATAAACCGGCGTAAATTCCCCTTAACCAGGCCGGGGTTTCCTTGGGCGCGGACTTACGATCTAGCGCTGACCCCGCATGGCGCTGTGACTGGCTCATGGCGGGGCATCATGAAAGCCCCGCGCGAGGAAGTCAAGACCGATTCAGTCGGTTTCGAAGCGATCCTGAAAGACGAACTGTACACCCCTTTCGAATGCTCCCAGGTCGAAGGGTGTGTCCTCACCATCGGCACTGTTGGGGATGCCGCGCTCCAGGCCCTCGATATCGGTTTCCGGTGGAAGCAGTCCCGGGGGCTCGATGCTGGCCGCGCAGCGGTCCAGTGCCGGTGAATCGGCCGACAGCCGGTAGTTGCCGCCATCCGGATCAACCAGCAGCGGATCGCCGGCCTCCAGGGTATCGATCAATGCGCTGTCCTCGGCATTGTCCTGCATGGTCTGGACTTCGGGCGCGATGATGCAGGCCGCCCGGGTCAGGTAGGCCTCGTCGTCTTCATCGCCGTCCGTGGTGACGACCTTGGTGCCGGGCTGGTCAATGACAAGCCCCTCGAGCTCAAGAGTCACCTCGGCCGTGATGTCCGGATTGCTTGTGAATGGATTCAGCAGAATCAGAGTATCCCCGCCGAACTCGCCCTGGTTGTTGGCGATGGTCGTCCACCGAATCGTGACCGTGCTGAATGGGCCGCCGAGCTCAATCAGATGGGAGTCCGGATCGGCACCGACCGAATTGCCGGCGATGAGCGAATTCTCGATCGTGGCGTTTGAGTTCATGTGGATCAGGGGGCCGTCACCGATGATCTCGTTATCACGAATTTCGGTACTCTCGAATTCAATGTTTGTACCAAGCGAGCTGTACACAATGCCGGTGCTGAAAGGGCCGCCGCGGGCAATGTTGCCCACAATCTTGGAGCAGGTCGTTGCACCATCCTGACCGTCGGGACTGCTGCAGGGCGCATCAGCGTCACCACGCATGACGAACTCGGAGGATTCCCAAACGCGAATGATATTAGGATCATCGTTGGCCTCGTTGCCACGAATGATGGTATTGGTCAGAGTGGCTGAACTGTCCTCGACGACGCCCAGGGCTGGGTTACCTCCCGTGACACCATCCAGGGTGACGTTGCCCTCGATGATAACGGGTAGTTCGGGGTCGCTGAAATTTGGATCGGCGCCGTCCATGATCAGGGTGGATTCCTCCGAGACAAGAACGCCGGCAGAGTGCCTGGTCGCCGTGTTGTCACGAATCCCCCAGATATCTTCATCACCGGAATGAAACCAGATGTTGCAGCTATCTGCAGAGAGCCCGCCACCCCTTTTAGCCCGGTTGTCGTGGATTGCGGCCCCTTGTCTGAAACGGATCTGCGAGTCGTCTTCGCAGTGCACTCCGCCACCGCGCTCTTCGGCCAGGTTGCCATCGATTTCGTTTACCCCGATGAAGTCGACAGTCGCGCCGTTGCTGACCAGCACCCCGCCGCCGTCCTCGGCGGCGAAGTTGTCGGTAAAGCGGCTCTGGATGATGTCCACCTCATGGTCGCCGTCGACCGTCAGGCCGCCACTGAAGCTCGGTGAGGTCCCGTCCCGGAATTCGAGGTTCTGCAATGTCACGTCCAGATCAGCCAGAGGGTTTGCCACGGTCATGATGCGGTCGTCGCCTTCACCGTCCAGAGTCGTCTGGTCGCCCGGCAGCAGAGAGCCCTGGCAGGTATCCCATCCGCCTTCCAGCGTGACCGAACGGGTGATGTTATAAGGCGTATTGGTGTACTCCCGGTCTGTTGCCAGCCGAATGGTGGCGCCTTCCGCAGCTTCGTCCAGCGCCTGCTCCAGTGACGGGAAGTCGCAGGGGCCCGCTTCCCTGCCCACCCAGACGATGCTGCGCTCCGAATCCGGATCGGGCGTATCCGCCATCAGCGGCGCCCAGGTGCCGGCCAGAATCAATAACACAATCAGGGCAGACGATTGGATGACTCGATTGGGCTGTGCCGGTGATTGAAGGCCAAGCATGGCTTGAGGAATCATTGCAAGCTCCATGGGGAAGAGTGGGAAGCACCTGGCCTGCATCACGACCAGGCACATTCACCGTAACATCCACGAAATGTGCTTGCCTTCACATCAACGGAATCGAGAAAAGCCTTCTGACACGTCAGGCAAGGCGTGCCTTGCCTGACGCATATTGATCACTCCTTCAGATACTTCGCCAGCCAGTCGTGCACTTCCTCCCAGAAGTAGCGGGCTTCCTTGCCCTTCATGATCCAGTGGTCGGCATCGTGGAACACCAGCAGACGCGAGGGCACCTGCATGCGTTGCAGGTAGGTCCAGGCGGCGATGGTCTCATTCGGGGGAACCCGGTAGTCCCTGAGCCCAATGGTGAGCATCGTCGGGGTCGAGAAATTTTCGGCGTAGGTCGACGGACTTTGTTCCTTCCAGACATCGCTCTCCCACGGCAACCCCGCGTTCATGATTTCGCGATGATAGATCGCATCGCTGGTCGACCACTGGCCTTCCAGGCTGATCAGACCGGCATGTCCGACCAGTGCAGAGAAGCGATCAGTGGTGGCCAGCAGCCAGTTGACCAGATGGCCGCCGTAGCTGGCGCCCGTGGCGGCCAGCCGGTCGGGGTCGATGAAGTCGAAGTTGTCGATCACCGCATCGACGGCCTCGACCAGTTCCTCGCCCGGGGTGGCCAGCGGATCGCCCTGGATGTTGCGCGAAAATTCCTGCCCGTAGCCCACCGAGCCGGTGTAGTCGGTCAGCAGCACCACGTATCCGGGAGCGGCCAGCAAGTGCGGGCTCCAGCGCACATGATCGCGATCCAGCGAGGAGGTAAACGGGCCGCCATGGATGAACAACACCAGCGGATATTGCTTGTTCTCGTCGAAGTCCGGTGGCAGGGCCAGCCAATTGTGAATTTCGCGTCCCTTGCTGGAAGTAAACCAGAAACTCTTGAATGCTTGTCGATCCAGCCCCTCGATGCGCTCGGCGTTGAATTCGCTCAGGGCCTGGTGCTGCCCGGTCGCCGGGTCGATGCTGACGACCTCTGCCGGAATCGCGGAGCTTTCCCACACCGCCACCAATCCGCCATCGATGGCCGCCGGGCCGGAGTAGACCCCGGCGCTCTCGGCATTGAGCACCTCGACCGGGCCGCCGTCGGCCGGCAACGTATACAGGCGCATGCGGCCGTGATCCATGGCGGTCAGAAAGACCTGCTCGCCATCCGGGCTGATGTCGAATTCGTTGACCGAACGGTCAAAATCTTCGGTCAGCAGCTCCGGGTCCCCAGCGATGCCGCCGTCTCGCCATGCCATGCGGGCAATCTCGGTGAGGTTGTAGACCCATTCGTTGATCGGCAGGTAGCTGCAGTAGAGCCAGTCACCTTCGGGTGAGAACAGCGGCCTGGTGCAACTGAAATCATCTGAACCGACAATGCGCTCGGCTTCGCCGCCGTCCGCCGCAATCCAGTACAGGTGGCGACGGGTGGTCGAAAAGGCCGCCTCGTGCAGGTTCTCGGTGGCCGAAAACACCAGGCCATCGCCGTCGGGTGTCCAGACGGCTCGCAGTTCGCCGTGGTATCCGGGACCGGAGGCCAGCTCGGTGCCCACCAGCAGGTCGGTGGGTTCACGATCGGCGCGTGCTTCCTGCACGAACAGCCGGGTCTGTTTCTCGTCGCGCCAGCGGTTCCAGTCGCGAATCGGGAAGCCTTCATAGCGCGAGACATTGATGCCGCGCTCCTCTTCCTGTTGGCTGCGCTCCCGGTTGGCCTCGTCGTCGCGGGCATCCGGCCAGACACGACTTTCGAAGGCGATGGTGGTGCCATCCGGACTCCAGCGCGGGTTCGAGGCGCCGGTTGACAGGTCGGTGATGCGTCTGGCTTCGCCGGGACCGCGCATGTCCATGATGTAAATCTGCGATTCTTCGTCATCCTCGCGCCTGGCGGCGAAGGCGATCTTGGCGCTGTCGGGGCGCCAGTCCACGCCGTTTTCACCGCTCTTGGCCGAAGTCAACTGTCTCGGCGGCGCGCTGCCGTCAACAGTGATCAGCCAGAGATTGGTCTGCTCGCCATCTTCCTCGTAAGAAGGCTCGCTCACCGATACCACGGCATGCTGTCCATCCGGGCTGACCACCGGTGGAGCCAGTCGCTTCATCAGCCACACATCCTCGTGGCTGACCGGGCGCAACTCACCATCGGCCAGTGCCAGCGGCGAGACCAGAAAAAGGGCGAGCGCCCAGACCATCCAGTGCTTGAACATCACGTGCTCCGAAAATTCAGTGAACGGTCAATGGTAAACAAATCCAGGGGTGCGCAAGTGTTGTCTGCTGACTCTTTCACGGCCCGATTCATCGCCCCGCCAAGCCGCTCCATCCAGCGAAACACGTCGTTCGTCGCAATGTTCCTTTCCACGGGCTGAAATAGGGCAGGGTGGCAGCCTGGTCAAAACCGAAGGAAGCACCCGATGAAAATTTCAACAATGGCCATCTCCGCATTTCTGGTCGGCGGTCTCCAGGCGAATTCGCTGGACACCATTCTGGAACAACGCCTGGCCGGCGACAGCTCCGGGGTCTGCGTGGCCGTGGTTCGTATTGACGCGCAGAATACCGACGTGGCCTTTTACTGCGCCGACCCGCAACGGCCGCGGACCCTGGGACCGGATTCGCGATTCGAAATCGGCTCGGTGTCCAAGGTGTTCCTCGGCCAGCTCGCCGCTCAACTGATCGAGCGCGGTGAACTGGCGCTTGAACAACCGATCGCCGAATTGCTGGATGCCGAGAGCCCGCTACCGGAATACGACGGCCGACCCATCCGGGTCATCGATCTGCTCACCCACACCTCCGGGCTGCCGCGTCTGCCCCACGACTTCGAAATCGACGACCCGGACAATCCCTATGCCGACTACACCCCCGAAAAACTGCTGAGCGACCTGGCCGGCGCCGAGCTGGAAAGCAAGCCGGGCGAGCGCTACGAGTACTCCAATTTCGGTTACATGGTGCTGTCGCTGGCGCTGGTCCGGCACACCGGGAAATCACTGGCCGAACTGCTCGAACACGAGATCTTCAGGCCGCTGGGCATGGACCAAACCAGCCTGGCCGGAGAGACCGTGCAGGGTCACAGTTGGTCGGGCAGCAGAACCGGCAATTGGGATTTCCACCCCAACCTGGGCGGGGTCGGGGCCATTCGTTCCACCCCGGCCGACATGGCCCGCTGGCTGGAAGCCAGTCTTGGGCGTCACGATGGCCCATTGAACAACGCCTTTGCGCGCGCCCGGCAGGTGCTCATCGAGCCCGACAACCAGCCCCAGGGCTATGGCTGGGGATATGTGACACTGGGTGAGCACCGGGTACTGGCGCATGACGGCGGCACCGGCGGTTTCTCCTCGTTTGCCGTGGTCGATCCCGACAACGATCGCGCCAGCCTGGTGCTGATGGACACCAGCATGGTCATGCGCGGCAGTCTCTCCGATCTGGGCCTGCACCTGGTCGACAGCAGTTTTGAATTGCAGGCGCCCCGGCTTGCCACCGCCGCAGTCACCGATCTCGACCTCGAGCCCTACGTCGGACGCTTCGCCCTCTACGATGGTGACGAACCGTTCATGGGGGATTTCGTGGTCGAATTCAGCACTGATGAAGATGCACTCCTCATCCAGGCCAGTGCCGGCGGCAACGTACAGCCGAAGTTTCCCATGGTTGCCGAGGGAGACGATCGCTTCACCATCGCCGATCTCGATCTGACCATCGAATTCCGGCGCGATGACAATGATGAAGTCCAGCGGCTGGATTTTGCCCAGGGTCCGCTGGAACTGCAGGGCAAACGCTTGTGATCTATCCTTGGCAACCATGAGCGCTCGATCCATTGATCTCAAACAGCCGCTGCCGGCATCGGTCGCGGCCGGCAGTCCGCGCTGGTGGCTGTCCTACCGCAGCTACCCGGTATTCAGCGCCCCCTGGGTGTGGCGACGGGCACTGTTTTTCGGACTGATCATCGTCCTCTGGGGTGCCTTGTCCTCGTTCTTTCACTACACCCAGGAGGGGCATGCGCGCTCGGCGATGCAGCTTTTCGGCTACTTCGTGGTCGGCTTCATGGTCATCGTCAATGCCGGTCCGGTGCTGGCCTCACTGGTGCGCCACCGACACCTGCAACCGGCCACGGAACGCTGGCTGGTCAGCCTGGCGATCGTGATCGGACTGGGCCTGGCCCTGGCGGCCGATGCCTGGTCATCCGGCGCCATCAGCCAAATGACCGGTGAAGAAGCCGAACATGAGATCACGGGGTGGGCGCTGGTCATCAATCTGCTGGTGCTGTTCGCAATCTACGCCGTGCTGGGTGGCGGACTGGCATTGCGGGCCTACTGGAGCGAGCACGGTCGCCTGGCGGCATTTGAATCCGAGCAGGCCATGCGCGGCCTGAAATCCGACAAGCTGGCGGCCGACCGGCAACTGGCCATGCTGCAGGCCCAGGTCGAACCGCATTTCCTGTTCAACTCGCTGGCCACCATCCGCTCCGACATACGTGAACAGCCCGAGCAGGCCGAGCGCACCCTCGATGCGCTGTGCGACTACCTGCGCGCTACCATTCCGAAGCTGAGACCGGACGATGCCGGTCCCACATCGACCCTGGGCGAGCAACTTGAAATCTGCAGCCGGTACCTGACCGTCATGCAAAGCCGCATGCGCGGTCGCCTGGAGTTCTCAGTCGATGCCGAACAGGACCTGAAGGCATTGAGCTTTCCACCATTCATCCTGCTGTCGCTGGTCGAAAACGCCATTCGTCACGGACTGGAACCAAGCCCCCAGGGCGGGCGCATCGACATCCATGCGCGTCGTGACGGTCAGCGCTTGGAAGTCAGCGTGATCGATACCGGTGTCGGGCTGTGTGCCGATGCCGGCAGTGGCGTGGGGCTGAGCAACATTCGCCATCATCTCAAGCTGCTCCACGGTGATGCGGCCAGGCTGAAACTGGTCGGGCGCGCCGAAGGCGGCGTCGAGGCACGCATCGAGTTACCCGTCGAGGCGGCCGCGGAGGAGGGTGAGTCGTGAGCACTCAGGCCGTTCGCGTCCTGGTTGCCGAGGACGAAAGCGCCCAGCGTCGACAACTGATTGGCCATCTGCAAAAGCTCTGGCCCGAGGCCGAACTGGTCGCCGAATGTGCCGACGGCGATGCCGCGCTGGCCGCCCTGGAGTCCGAACGCCCCGATGTATTGTTTCTGGATATTCGCATGCCCGGCGCCGACGGCATCCAGGTGGCCCGGGCCGCCAGCGGCCGGGCGCACGTGGTGCTGACCACCGCCTACGAGCAATACGCCGTCAACGCCTTCGAAGCCGGCGCCCTGGACTACCTGCTCAAACCCGTCACGCCCGAGCGCCTGGCCGCCACCATCGAGCGCCTCAAACAACGCCTGAAAACCACGCCGCCCGACATCGAAACCCTGCTCAGCGCCCTGGATGAACGCCTGCGCCCAACCGAGCGACCGTCACTCAAATGGATTACCGCCACCAACGGCGATGCGGTCAAGTTGATGGCCGTCGATGATGTGCTGTTCTTCCGCGCCAGCGACAAGTACGTGCGCGTGGTCACCGACGACGATGAAGCCCTGGTGCGCATGAGTCTCAAACAACTCGAGGACCAACTCGACGAAACCGTCTTCTGGCGCATCCACCGCGCCGTCCTGGTGCGCGCCAACGCCATCGAGCAAATCGAAAAGGACGAACTCGGCCACTGGCACGCCCACCTGAAAAACCACCCCGAACGCCTCCCCGTCAGCGACGCCGCCCGCAGCCGCCTACGCGGCATGTAACCAAGCCTGGACCCCACCACAGAAATCGGCCATCGTGGCACCGGAAACCGGAAACCGGAAACCGGAAACCGATCTTTTCCCTGAACCCTGAATCCTGACCCCTGAACCCTATCTTTTCCCCTTTAACCTTTAACCTTCTATCTCCACCACCTGCCCCTCCCTCGGATCCACCTCCCCACCACACAAATCCCGAATCAA
>SLKT01000096.1 GCA_007134485.1 Wenzhouxiangella sp.
CGTCGTGTCTCAGTGGTCGGGCTTCGTTCCGGCTAAGGCCGTCCTCGGGCGGTGAATTCCGCTTCAGTTCGACGCGGTGGCGAGGCCTTCAGCGAAATCCACCACCCGAGGACGGCTTGCATCACCACCGTTCATCGATACTGCCAATGTCTGCTGAGACACGACGCTAATCAGCTTTCTATAATGGGCCATGCTTCGCTCGAAAGCCATTCCCGCTCGATTGGTTACCTTGTTGCTGCTCGTTGTTCTGTTCATCGTGGCAATGGGTCGAATAGTCGATTCCGGGCCTGGCGACCGCCAGACCTACATTCTGACCACCGCCACCACCGGCGGAACGTTCTACCCGGTTGGCGTTGCCCTTGCGACCTTGTCCAAGCAGGTGCTCGAGCCCGAGCATGGCTTTTCGCTTGCCGCCATCAGCAGCGCAGGCTCGGAGGAGAATCTGCGCCTGATGCGCAGCGGCGAAGCCCAGTTCGCGATACTGCAGGGACTGTATGGCGCCTGGGCCTGGCGAGGTGAGGGCCGCCTGGCTCGCCAGGAACCCTTTGCAGACTTGCGCAGCGTCACTGCATTGTGGCCGAACGTCGAGCATTTTCTGGTTCGCGCCTCGCTGGCCGAAACCGGCACGATTGAAGATCTGGAACACCTGCGCGGGCGTCGCTTTTCCATCGGCGCGCGATTTTCCGGAACCGAGGGATCGAACCGTCACATTCTCACCGCCATGGGCATGGATCCCGACCATGACTTCGGCCTGGTCTTCCAGGGCTATGGCGCCAGCGCCGATGCTTTTCAGAATCAGCTTATCGATGGCATGAACACCCCGGCCGGGGTACCGGTAGGCGCAGTGACCCGAGCCATGGCGGCCAGTCGCGGCGAGGCGGTCCTGCTCGAATTCGATCAGTCGGCGCTGGCCAGGATCAATGCCGATTATCCCGGACTCTGGCGCTTGTTCGAAATCGAGGCCGATACCTACCCCCATCAAACCCGGCCGGTGCGCACCATCGCGCAATCCAATCTGCTGGCGGTCACCCGTGACGTGCCCGATGAGTACGTGTATCAATTGCTCGAAATGCTCTATGAACACCTGGGTTTCCTGCAGGCCTTCCATGCCGCGACCCGTTCCATGCACCTGGACAGTGCCCTCGATGGCTTGCCCGTCCCGCTGCATCCGGGCGCGGTACGCTTTTATCGACAGCATGGGGTGGACATTCCCAACCGCCTGCTGCCACCGGAAGATCAGGCGCTGAGCGAATGAACCCGGATCACGAAAGCTGGCGCGAGCGTTTGCTCACCAGCGCTCGAAACAGTGGACTGGCGGATGACCGGGATGTCTCCCCGCGATCGGCGGTGATGATGTTTTGCTTCGCCGCGCTGGTCTCTGTAATGCACATTTCGGTCAACACCTGGTTGGTCTGGCCGGATCTGTGGGTTTCGGTCATGCACTTTGCAGGCTTCGGATTGCTGGCCTTGTGGATGCTGCCGGTGGCGGGGATGACCGGTCGCCATCGTCGCATCGGGCGCTGGCTGGACGGCCTGGCCGCCGTGCTGCTTGTGGCGGCTTGTCTGGCGATCGTGATTTTTGAACAGGCGCTCTACGATCGTGGGCTGGTATTTTCAACCCTGGACTGGGTCGCCTGCCTGGTCGTGGTGGCCCTGGCCATCGAAATGGCGCGTCGCACCGCGGGCTGGTTGATCCCGGCCCTGATCGTGATTTTCATGGCCTATGCCGTGGACCTGGGCTCACGCATTGGCGGCGTGTTCCACTTTCCCGGGCTTAGTCTCGAAACCGTCCTGTTCCGGTCGGTGTTTACCTCCGAAGGCATGTTTGGAACGATTGCCCGGATCTCCTGGAGCCATGTGTTCATGTTCATCCTGTTCGGGGCGTTCCTGCTGCGTTCCGGCGCCGGTGATTTCATCATCGCGCTGGCCCGTGCGCTGGCCGGGCGGGTCGCCGGCGGTCCCGGCCTGGTGGCGGTCGCCTCATCGGGCCTGATGGGCTCGATCACCGGCTCGGCGGTGGCCAACACCGCCTCGACCGGCGTGATCACCATTCCATTGATGAAGCGGGCCGGGTTTCCAGCGCGGTTTTCCGGCGGCGTGGAGGCGGCTGCATCCACCGGCGGTCAGCTCATGCCGCCGGTCATGGGCGCGGGCGCATTTCTGATGGCCAATTTCACCGGCATTTCCTACCTGTCCATCATTGCCGCGGCCTTGATTCCGGCATTGCTTTATTTTCTTTCGCTGGCTTTTTTCATCCGGATCCGCGCACTTCGGTTGGGCATGAAGCCCCAGCCCGAGGCCGATGGCATACCGATCGGTCAGGCGCTGGCTCGGGGCTGGCCGCTGTTGCTGCCACTGATCGTTTTGGTGATCCTGCTGGTCGCGGGTTTCACCCCGGTGTTCGCCGCCGGAGTTGCCGTGCTGGCGGTGGTTGCGAGTTCCTGGTTGACCCCGGAGCGCATGGGTCCAATGGCCATTATCGAGGCCCTGGCATCCGGCGCGCGGAGCATGGTGCCGACCGCCATGCTGCTGATCGCCGTCGGCTTGATCGTCAACGTGCTGACCACCACCGGGCTCGGCAATACCTTTTCGATCATGATCAGCGAGTGGGCCGGGATGAGCCTGCTGATCGCCCTGGTGCTGGTAGCCCTGGCTTCGCTCGTCCTCGGCATGGGGCTGCCGGTGACCGCGGCCTATATCGTCCTGGCGGCCGTTTCGGCGCCCATGCTCTACGGATTGATGCTGCAGGCCGAACTGGTCGAAGCGCTGGTGTCCGGCCAGATGACCGAGCGGGCTCGCGAAGCCATTGTGCTGGCCGCGCCGGGAGTCGAAGGTTTGCTTGGTGCGCCGATGTCCAGTGCACAGGCCGAGGCCATCGTTGCCGCGATGACCCCCGAGTTGCAGCGTTCAGCCGCCGAGGCGTTGCTTGATCCACTGGTCCTGACCGGCGCCCTGCTGGCGGCTCACATGATCATCTTCTGGTTGAGCCAGGATTCCAACGTCACTCCTCCGGTCGCGCTGGCCGCCTTCACGGCAGCGGGTATTGCCGGTGAACGCCCCATGCCGACGGGATTGACCGCCTGGAAACTGGCCAAGGGCTTGTACCTGATCCCACTGCTGTTTGCCTACACGCCGCTGGTCAGCGGGTCCTGGGCCGAGGCCTTGCCGGTCGCCCTGGTGGCGCTGGCGGGGCTGTACGCATTCGCCGGCGTGCTCGAGGGCGCATTGGAAGGTCGATTGAGCCTGGTCCAAAGACTCTTGCTGGCCGTCGTCGCCATTGTGTTGCTGCATCCTCATGCTGTCTGGATGGCGGACCTGGCTGCATTCCTGACCCTGGCGGGGCTGGTCTGGATCAGTCGCAAGGAACGTCCCGGGCCGGGGTGATTGACCGGCCAGGTCAAGGCTCACTTCAGACTGAAAAGACGCTGCTGTTGCGGTAGTCTGACGGACCCACTACAGCGATGATTGCCTGATGTCCGAACAACAACCAGTTTCCGCTTTCGAAACCGTCAACCAACTGTTTGCCCGCGCCGCCGATCTGCTTGAACTGGACGAGGAAAAGCGAATTGAACTGACCACCCCGTACCGCGAACTGATGGTGCGCTTGCCGCTGCTCACCGAGGATGGCAAGGTCAGGGTGTTTCGAGGCTATCGCGTTCAGCACGACAATTCACGCGGGCCCATGAAAGGGGGGATTCGCTATCACCCCGACGCCGACCTTGACGAGGTGCGCGCACTGGCCGCCCTGATGACCTTCAAGACCGCGGTGGTCAACCTGCCTTATGGCGGCGCCAAGGGTGGTATCCAGTGCGACCCGCGCGAATTGACCCGGCTGGATCTGGAGCGCCTGACCCGGCGTTTTGCCCAACGCATGGAAGGATTCATCGGCGTGCGCGAGGACATTCCCGGTCCCGACATGGGCACTAATTACCAGATCATGTCCTGGCTGATGGACGAGTATTCCAAGTTCCATGGCTACAGCCCCGGCGTGGTCACCGGCAAGCCGCTCTCCCTGGGCGGTTCCAAGGGTCGGATTTCGGCTACCGGTCGTGGCCTGTTCTTTGCCGTCGAGCGCATCGCGCCGGATATCGGGTTGGACCTCAAGGGTGCGCGGGTGGCTGTGCAAGGCTTCGGCAACGTCGGTTATTGGGCGGCTCGATTCCTGGCTGATGCCGGTTGCCGCATCGTCGCGGTCAGTGATATCGAGGGCACGCTGTACTGTCCGGACGGGCTGGATATCGAAGCCATGCGCCAGGTCGCCGAGGACAAGGGTTCGGTCATACACCTGGGTGACTCGAACTGCCAGGTGCTGGATCGTGACGACCTGATCGGACTGGACTGCGATATTCTCATACCGGCCGCCCTGGGCGGCGCCATCCATAAAGACAATGCCGCCGACATCAAGGCACGGCTGATTGCCGAGGGCGCCAACCATCCGACCACCCCGGAAGCCGATGTTATCCTGGCCGAGCGCGGCATTACGGTGCTACCCGATATTTACGCCAATGCTGGCGGCGTGACCGTGTCATATTTCGAATGGGTGCAGAACCTGCAACAGGTTTCCTGGGAAGAGCAGCGGGTGGATGATGCCCTGCGCAAGGTCATGCTGGATGCCTACGACGATCTCAATGCCGCCGCCGAGGAATTCGACACTGATTTGCGTACTGCCGCCTTTATCGTTGCCGTACGGCGGGTTGCCGAGGCTGCGCGGTTGCGGGGGTTGCATTGATGCTGGGTAGCCGCGAGACGGAAGACGGGTTGTAAGCTGGCCCACCAGGCCGACGGTGCACTGGTTCATATCGGGCGCCTGATTTACAATGTTTTCTGGCCCAAACGCCGATACGGCTTTGCAGGGGAGTGAGCGTTGAAATTCAAGCTGATCATGGTTTTTGTCGATGACCTGAAGGTCGAAAAGGTGCTTGATGCCGGGCGCCAGGCCGGCGCCACCGGGGCGACCATCATTCCGAGTGCCCGCGGCCAGGGTGTTCAACGTCACCTGACGTTCTTCGGTTTCGAGTATCTGGCGGCCCGAACCATTGTGCTGTTCGTGGTCGAGGCGCGGCGTAGCGCCGATCTGCTACAGGCGGTGACCGAGGCCGCCGGGCTGGACGAATCAGTCGACACCGGAATCGCGCTGGAGCTGGACGTCGACCGGGCCATGGGGCTGAGCCAGCATATCGAGATGCTGCAAAAAGAGCATCCCTTGGAGGACGGCTGATTTAGGAGGCTCTCCGACGAAAACGCGCTCCGCGACGAGTTGTTCAGAGGCCCCTTTATTGATCGGGCTGGCTGCCGGTCAGGCGGGTTTCGGCGCGATCCAGGGCGTCCGCCGTGCCCAGTAGAACCAGCACATCACCGGCCGACAGCAGTATTTCAGGCGAGGGCTGTTGAACCCGTTCGCCGTCGCGCACCAGCGTGGTCACCGTGATTTCCGCAAGCTCACGATCTATATCGCCCAGGCTTCGACCGGTTGCCGGGCTGGCCTCGTCGAGCATCACTGAATGCAGTTGTTCGCTATCGGCGCTGGCTTCACGCTGCCTGAGTCTGGTCTGGCCGCGAAACAGTTCGCGCACCAGCGCATAACGATCGAGCTGATGGCGTTGCAGGTGGTCGGCCACCTTGCGGGTGGGCACTTTCATCAACATCATCGCGTGCGAAGCCACCATCATGCCGGCCTCAAGCGTTTCCGGTATGACTTCGGTGGCGCCGGCCTTGCGCAACGCATTCAGGTGTCCTTCATCTCGGCTGCGCACGACGATGGGAATGTCCGGGTTGATGTTGCGCGCCGCCTCCAGACTGCGCAAGGCCGCACTGATGTCATCATGGCTGATGATCATCAGGGCGGCATTGGCCAGCCCGGCGCTTTCCAGTACCGACACGTCCGACGAGTCGCCGAAATAGACCGCCTGGCCGGCCAGGCGGGATTCCTTGACGATGGTAGGGTCCAGGTCCAGAGCGACGTAGTCGATCTTCTCGTCTTCCAGGAAGCGGGCCACGACCTGACCGATACGACCGAAGCCGCAGAGGATGACGTGGTCACGCTCCGGGGAGGGCGTGGCCGGCTTGCCCATGGTGTCTTCCTGGGCATCCACCTGCGGCAGCGCCCGGCAGATGGTTCGGGCCAGCGGCTGGTTGATGCGGATCAGAAAGGGTCCGAGGATCATCGAAAAGAACACCGCGTTGAGCACCACCTGGGCGGTGCGTGTTTCGATCACCTCACCGCCCAGTCCCAGGGCAAGCAATGCGAAGCCGAATTCTCCGCCCACGGCCAGCACCATCCCGGTGCGAAGTGCGGTCTGCAAGTCCACGCCCGAAAAGCGCACGATGGCCGTGATCAGTACCAGCTTGATTCCCAGCAGCGCCAATGCGCCGGCCAGGGCGTGGACCCAGATGTCGGGCAACAGCGTCGGATCAAGCAGCATGCCGATGCTGATGAAAAACAGCCCGAGCAATACGTCGCGGAACGGACGGATGGCCGACTCGACCTGGTGTCGGAACTCGGTTTCGCCCAGTACCATGCCGGCCAGGAAGGCGCCGAAAGCCATCGACAGGCCCAGTGATTTGGTGGCGAATGCTGCGGCCAGAGAGACAAACAGGACCGTCAACGTGAAAAGCTCGAACGACCAGCCTCTCGCGACCAGGTGAAACAGCGGTCTGAGAATGGTGCGGCCGATGATGAGTACAGCCAGGAAGGCCAGCAGTGCCTTGAACAGCGCCATGCCCAGCTCGCCGGCGATCTGCGGCGCAGCGGCCACGCCCAGGACAGGAATGATGACCACGAACGGAACCGCCGTGATGTCCTGAAATACCGACAGAGTGGTGCCCAGCCGACCGTGGCGGGTCATGTTCTCGCCCTGGTCAAGCAATTGCTTGGAGATCACCGTGGTCGAGGATTGCGCGAACACCGCTCCGATTACGAAAGCCGCGATAGCGGGTATCCCCAACAGCCAGGCCAGCACACCCACCACCAGCGTGGTCAGGACCACTTGAGCTGTCCCCAGCCCGAGAATGGTGTGGCGCAGCGCTAGATCTGCGACAGCGAAAAGCTCAGCCCGATGGTGAACAAAAGAAAGACAATGCCGAACTCGGCGATCATGCCGATATAGTCACTTTGAATCACAGGTCCGGCAGTCTTCGAGCCGAGCAGAATGCCGACCAGCAGATATCCGAGACTGGGAGGGACACCGATTCGACGGAACGTGATCAGGATGGCAATGGTGACGCCAAGCAGCAGCAGAGTCTGAATCAGCGTCTGTTCAAGCACCTTGCGTCATTCCCGATTCGAAACTCTTTAGTCTAATGGAGGCATATTTCGGGTTTTCAATTACCGCAACCTCCGGTCCCCCTCCAGGTTGGATCAGGTGATTCTCGAACCTCTCTTGAAAGTGGTCAGGCAGGCATTGGGCCGAAAGTGATACAGCCATTGGTTGATATCGGGCGCATCGATCATGGCAAAGTCGGCCTGGTAGCCCGGCAGCAGGCTGCCGTGGGTGTTTTCCAGGCCGATGGCGCGGGCCGCGTGGCTGGTGGCGCCGCGCAATACTTCGGCCGGGCTCATGTGCTGGTTCAGGCAGGCCAGGGTCATGGCCAGGGGCAGGTGATAGCTGGGTGCTGATCCGGGGTTGAAGTCGGTGGCCACGGCCACGCGTGCCCCGGCCGCGATCCATTTGCGCGCCGGAAGATAAGGCTCGCGCAGATACATCGAGGCAATCGGCAGGCTGACCGCCACCGTTCCGGCTTCGGCCATGGCGGCCATGTCGGCTTCGCTGGCATATTCCAGGTGCTCGGCTGACACCGCGCCCAGTTCTGCGGCCAGTCCGGCTCCACCCCCGGCCGAGAGCTGATCGGCGTGGACCTTCAGGCCCAGGCCATGGGCTTTTGCCGTTTCCAGAATGCGGCGGCCTTCCTCGAGAGTAAAGGCATTGTCCTCGATGAACACGTCGCAGAAATGCGCCAGGTTTCTTTCGGCGATCTCGGGAATGAGATCGTTGCAGAGCAGGGCAATGTAGTCGGCCCGCCGGTCGCGGTATTCGACCGGTACCAGGTGGGCGCCGAGAAACGTAGGTACGACTTCAAGTACTTGAGTGTCATTGAGTCGGCGATAAACCTCGAGCTGCTTGATCTCGTCTTCCCGGTTCAGCCCATAGCCTGATTTCGCCTCCACCGTGGTCACACCCAGCCGGGCCATGTCGGCCAGCGCAGCGGTGGCCTTGTCGGTCAGTTCGTCAATGTCGGCTGAGCGTGTGGCTTGCACGGTGGAATTGATTCCACCCCCGGCGGCCTGAATGTCCTGGTAAGAGGCCCCTTCCAGCCGCGCCGCGAACTCATCGCCACGCCAGCCGCCAAAGCACAGATGGGTATGGCAGTCGATCAGTCCGGGGATCACGCAGTCGCCACCGGCATCAATGGCCTCGGCCGTGGAAAACTCGTGCGGCAGTTCAGACTCAGGCCCACTCCAGAGGACTTTTCCATCCTGCCAGACCATTGCCGCATCGCTGACGGCATCGACCTCTCCCTGTCCGCTTTCAGGCGGGACCCGGTAAAGCGTCTTGATACGGGTCAATCGTTTCATGGAATCGTCAATACGGAAAAACCTTCCATCTCTGCTGCATGGGCCAGTCGCTGATCCAGACAGACAAATCCCTGCCCTTCGGGCTGGTCCTCGAACAAAACCAGGGCAGCAGCCAGTTGACCGGCATCGGCAGCGCGCAACGGATATCGAGCCAGTAGGCGCTTGGCATGGCGTCGAACGGCCAGAGTGTCGGTGATTTCATCCCACTGCAGAGCAAGTTGGGCAAGCTGCGTCAGTAATTCCCGTCGAGCCATCTGAGTCAGGTCGCCATCACGAAATCGACGCTCCACTGCGCTGGTGATTTCCACCACCGACCACGCCCAGGTCACGATCAGGGGGTCGTGCTCCAGCCATTTGCGAACTCGAGCGGTAGTGTCCTCGCTGACCAACAAGGGCACCAGGGCTGAAGCATCCCAATACTTCACAGACGATCCGAGCGCTCGGCTTCCAGGGCCTGACTCAGTTTGATCGAAGCCGGCAATGGACGCATTGAAAGGTCGACGCCTGTGCCCGGGCGAAGAATACCGGAGGCGATCAATCGCTGGCGGCGCTGGCTGTCGTCGTGGTCCTCATTGGTTGGATCAGACGTCATCGGCACCAGCCTGGCAACCGGTTTGCCGCGATCGAGCACCTGGACTTCGCCGCCCTGACGGACTTCCCGGAGGAAGGCGGATAGCCTGGCTTTCAGTTCGGAAATGGATGCAGTACTCATGTGACTAATATAGTCACTTAATCAAGACCAGACAAGTCAATGAATGGAATTCCATCCCGCCCGATTGACAGCACCCACTCGCCCGAGCGCAACAAGCGAGTACAGGCATCGATATCGGCGCCGACTTCGTAATCCTCGCGCGCATGGGCGACGTGTTCACGAACCTTTTCATGGGCTTGTCGGACACCGATCCCCGGCTTGAGCGGGGCGCGGAAGTCCAGCGCCTGGGCAGCGGTGAGCATTTCCACCGCCAGCACGCGCTCGACATTGTGCAGTACGGACAATAACTTCAGGGCGCTGATCGAGCCCATGGAGACATGGTCTTCCTGGCCAAGCGAGGTCGGGATGGAATCGACGCTGGCCGGATGGCACAGCACCTTGTTTTCGCTGACCAGGGCGGCGGCCGTGTATTGCGGGATCATGAAGCCTGAGTTGATGCCGGTGTCCTTCATCAAGAGCTTGGGCAGGCCGTCGTGGCCCTCCAGCAACAGATAGGTGCGACGCTCGGAAATGCTGGCGATTTCGGCTAGGGCAATGGCCGCGTAATCCAGCGCCAGGGCCAGCGGCTGGCCGTGAAAATTGCCGCCGGAGATGATGTCGCCGTCGTCGAACACCAGCGGGTTATCCGTGACCGAGTTCAGTTCGCGTTCGATTACTTCGCAGCAATGGGCCAGGGCATCGCGGCTGGCGCCATGGACTTGTGGAATGCAGCGCAAACAATATGGGTCCTGGACCTTGCCACAGTCGCGGTGCGATTCCAGGATTTCGGAATCCTCGAGCAGGCGGCGCACATGCTTGGCGACCTGGATCTGACCGGGGTGGGGGCGGACTGCATGCACCCGCGCATCGAACGGCCGCGCCGACCCCTGCAAAGCCTCCAGGCTCATCGCGCCGAGAATGTCGGCGGCATCGAGCAGGTGCAGGGAACGATGCAGCACGAACGCGCCATAGGCCAGCATCAACTGGGTGCCGTTGATCAGGGCCAGGCCGTCCTTGGCGGCCGGTTCCACCGGTTCGAGTCCATGGCGTTGCAGGGTCGCCGCGGCCGGTTCCGGTCCTGAAAGGTCGGCTTTCCAGCATTGTCCCTGACCGATCAGCGGCAGACTCATGTGGGCCAGCGGCGCCAGGTCTCCCGAGGCCCCGACACTGCCGCGTGAGGGAATGTAGGGCACGATGTCATGCTCGACGAAAGCCAGCAACTGGTCAAACACCGGCAGCGAGATGCCCGATTGGCCCAATCCCAGGGCATGGATCTTGAGCTTGAGCATCAGCCGCGAGATTTCCACCGGCACTGGTTCGCCGGTGCCGCAAGCGTGAGACAGCAGCAGGTTGCGCTGCAGCTGGCCGAGTTGATCGGGCCCGATTCGCTTGTTCGCCAGCACTCCGAAGCCGGTATTGATGCCGTACAGCGCTTCGTCACGCTCCAGTGCAGCCTCGACCACGGTGCGCGATTGATTCACGCCATCATGGTTATCTGCCAGTGAGCGGCATCGTTGCTCCAGGTCATCGTGGAGGTGGCGGATGCGGACGGTTGAATTCATTTCGGACTGGCCCATGAAAAGTCGAGTGCGGGAGGTGGAATTCCAGGCCCGACGATTCTATCAGTTTGGGCAGGCTGGTCACTCCGGATGAAACTCCCGAATGGCCAGACCGACCAGCGCACTCAACTGGCGAAACTGCCATCCGCCGGAAGAGGGCGGATTGGGGTCGGAGGTAATGGCCACGGTCAGCTCGGCTTCAGGCACCACGAACAGGGCCTGGCCACCGAAGCCACGACCGTAGTAGGCGCTCAGGCCCTCGACCTCGGTGATGAACCAGCCATAGCCGTATTCATCTCCGGTCCAGGGTGAGCGGCCATTGGCGTCCCAGGACTGCTCGATCCATTGATCGGAAATGATTCGCCGCCCATTGAGCTGACCGCCCAGACGGTAGAGCTCGCCGACCCGGGCCAGTGCGCGCGGGCTGAGCAGCATTTCATTGCCGCCGAAATGAATGCCCTGCGGATCGGCCATCCAGTCAGGGATGCGAATACTCAGTGGCTCCCCCAGCCATTCGCGTGCCAGAGTCAACAGATCACGACCGGTGACCTCGACCAGTGCGGCTGCGGCCAGGTGGGTCGCGCCGGTGGAATAAATCATCCGTCCGCCGGGGCGATCAACCATTGGGCGGGTCAAGACATGGCCCACCCAGTCCTTGCTTTGCACCCAACGCCCGTAGTTGCCGCCGGAAGTGCTCTCCAGCCCGATCTGCATGGCTAGCGCATGGCCGAGGGTGATCTGTTCGGCGCCCGGTGTTGCATTTTCTGGAAAACGATCGCCGAGCAACTCGATCAGTGGAGTATCGATGCTTTCGATTAAATCGCGGTCAATGGCGATTCCAACCAGAGCCGACAGCACGGTCTTGGATACCGACTTGATGTTGGCCGGGTTTGACAACCCCGGTCCTTCTCTGACCAGCTCTACCGCGGGTTCACCACGATGAAGGATCAGCAGACTGTGCAGACGATCGAGTTGATCGGCTTGTTCAGCAACGGGGCTAGCCGGACTCTCCGTCGACCACATCGCAAGCACCAGGAGCAGGGAGTAACAACATGCTGATTTGATCATGGCAGAATAATGCCATAGCCATAGTCAATTGATTGGGAGTGCATCACCATGACCCTGCTGATTCTGGGATTGATTCTGTTCCTCGGCGTGCATTCGTTGCGCATTGTGGCCGAGCCGGTTCGTTCAACCCTGGTCGCCAGGCTGGGGTTATGGGGATTCAAGGGATTGTACGGTCTGATCGCTCTTGCTGGATTTGTCATGATCGTCATGGGCTACGGACAGGCAAGAATGGACCCGACCTGGCTCTACCATCCACCGGGCTGGCTTCGCCATCTGAACATGCTGCTGATGCTGCTGGTTTTTCCGGCCCTGCTGGCCGCCTATTTTCCCGGTCGCATTCAAACGATGCTCAAGCATCCCATGCTGGTCGCGGTCAAGACCTGGGCACTGGCCCACCTGTTGATCAACGGCACCCTGGCCGCGGTACTGCTGTTTGGCGGTTTTCTGGTCTGGGCAGTGGTCGATCGCATTTCGGTGGGACGTCGCAGCGTCAGTTCGGACACCCCACAACTTCCCGCCTCACCGGTCAATGACATCATTGTCATGGTTGGCGGCCTCGGGCTTTACGCCGCCTTCGCCTTCTGGCTGCACCCGATTCTGTTCGGTGTACCCGTGGTGTGATGAATTGTTTCTGCAGCGCAGGCGTACGAGTATTACCCTGGACTGACCTCTGACCTCTGACCTC
>SLKT01000164.1 GCA_007134485.1 Wenzhouxiangella sp.
GGCGATCAGCGCGCCGATCCGGCATCCGGCCAGTCCATGGGCCTTGGACAGGGTGCGCAGCACGACCAGGTTGGGGCAGTCGTCCAGATGTTCGATCAGCGAGGGCTGGTCGGAAAAT
The DNA here is from genome assembly GCA_007134485.1 of Wenzhouxiangella sp. Classification (GTDB taxonomy): domain Bacteria; phylum Pseudomonadota; class Gammaproteobacteria; order Xanthomonadales; family Wenzhouxiangellaceae; genus Wenzhouxiangella. The sequence goes on from SLKT01000164.1 coordinate 119, forward strand.
TCCTGGTAAGCCTCGTCGACGATCACCAGGCCATGGTTCTCTACTCGTCGAGCCAGTTGTGTGACGGCATTCGGGTCCATGCCGTTGCCGGTCGGGTTGTTCGGTGAACACAGAAAATAAAGTCGGCAGTCCGGCGCTGATGCGATGGACCCGAAATCGACCTGCCATTGATCGTCCTGTTCGATGAGTGGTACTTCGACCACTCCGGCGCCCTGGATGCGCGCATACAAGGCATACATGCCGAAACACGGTGGACAGATCAGCACCTGGTCTTGGCCGGGGCGGCAGAAAGCACGGGTCAGCAGGTCGATGCCCTCATCGCTGCCGCGGGTGATCAGCAGGTTTTCAGGTTCGACGCCGTATTCCTCGGCCAGCCGGTGTCTCAATGCCGGAGGTTGCGGGTCCGGATAGCGATTGAGCGCAAGACCGTCATCACCCGGCGGCGGCCAGGGATTTTCGTTGGCGTTGAGCAGGATGCCGGCGCTGTCGGCCAGGACACGCGCCGAGGCATAGGGCTTGAGCGCCAGGATGTCCGGGCGGGCCAGGTCGAGCGGATTCATGGACCCGACTCGCGATCGAGCGCCTCGAGACGCATCTGAATGGCCAGGCGGTGGGCATCAAGACCTTCATGGGCGGCCAGGCGGGCGCCGGGCGGGCCCAGTGTGCGCAAGCCTTCAGGCGTCGCTTGCTGAAAGGTTGTACGGCGCATGAAATCAATCACCGACAAGCCACCGGTCATGCGTGCCCAGCCACCGGTGGGCAGGACATGGTTGGTGCCGGAGATGTAATCGCCAAGGGCTTCGGGCGTGTAATGGCCGAGAAAGACCGAGCCGGCGTTGATGACCTGCCGGCCCAGGGCCTCGGCATCATCCGAGGCAATGATGAGGTGTTCGGGCGCATAGCGGTTGGAGACCGCCATGGCCTGATCCATCGTGTCGGTGACCAGAATGGCGCCATGGGCCAATGCCTGGCCGGCCGTTTCAGCCCGGGGCAGCTTTTCAAGCAACGCCTTGATGGCCTGGTTGACCTGATCGGCCAGCCGGGTACTGGTCGTGACCAGAAAGGCCTGCGAGTCCGGACCGTGTTCGGCCTGCGAAAGCAGGTCGATGGCGATGAATTCCGGGTTGGCGCTGTCATCGGCAACCACCAGCACTTCGGATGGGCCGGCCGGCAGGTCCATGGCCGCACCATTGGCCCGCTCGGCCAATTGGCGTTTGGCCTCGGTGACAAAACGATTGCCGGGCCCGAAGGTCTTGTTGACCGCCGGCACCGAGTCCGTGCCCAGTGCCATGGCCGCGATGGCCTGGGCGCCGCCGGCAACCAGCACGGTATCGATTCCGAGACGCGCGGCAATGGCCAGGACGGCCGGGTCGGCTCGACCATCCGCGCCCGGCGGCGTGGCCAGGACAATCTGGCGACAACCGGCCAGGTGTGCCGGCACGCCGAGCATGATGGCGGTCGATGGCAGCGGGGCGGTCCCGGCCGGGACATACAGCCCGACCGGGTCCAGCGGCGACCAGCGGGCCTGGCACATCACGCCGGGCGCGGTTTCCACGCGCATGTCGGTCGGAATGCCGGCCTGGTGAAAGCGGGTGACGGTGTCGATGGCGGTATCGACGGCTGCAAGCAGTTCGGAATCCAGTTGTGCGGCAGCCGACTCGATCTGTGATTTCGATGCCAGCAGACTTTCAGGTTCGCGCCCGTCAAAGCGCCGGCCGAATTCCAGCACGGCCCGGTCACCATCGCGCCCGACCGCGGCAATGATGTCGGCGACCGCGGCGCGCAGTTCGGCATCGGTTTCCAGGGCAGGGCGGGCAAGAACCTGATCAAGTGCTTGTTCACTGATCGAACGGGTATTGATGATCTTCATGCCAGCATCTTCTCCACGGGCAGGACCAGCACGGCCGAGGCGCCGGCGGCCTTGAGCTCTTCGAGATGTTCCCAGAACACCTGTTCGGTGCACACCGCGTGCACGGCGACCCGGTCGGACTGGCCTTCCAGATTGAGCACAGTCGGCGATTCGGCGCCCGGCAACAGACCGGAAATCTCGGCCAGCCGATCGCGCGGGGCGTGCAGCATCACGTACTTGGTCTCGGCGGCTTGCTGGACACCCTGAATTCGGGTCAGCAGCTTGGCCAGCAAGGCTTCGTTGTCCGGGTCCAGCACCGTTGGTGTGCGATACAGGGCCGCCTGGCTGTCCAGTACTTCATCGACCGCCTTGAGGTGATTGGCCCTGAGCGTGGTGCCGGTCGAGACCAGGTCGACGATGGCATCGGCGGTGCCCAGGCTGGGCGCGATCTCGACCGCCCCGTTGAGCGGGACGATATCGGCCTCGACCCCGTGCGTGTCGAGATACTGCCGGGTCAGGAACGGATAACTGGTGGCCAGGCGACGGCCCTGAAGCTGGGTGGGGCCGGAAAAGTCCTCGTCCTCGGGAATGGCCAGCATCAGACGACAATGGCCGTATTCGAGTTTCAGCATGGGTTCGAGCCGGGCGTCCGGTCGCCGTTTGCGACTTTCGAGGACTTTTTCCAGGGCCACGTTCTCGCCCACGATGCCGAGCTGGCAGACGCCTTCGAGCAACAGCCGGGGAATGTCATCGTCGCGCACCAGCAGCAGATCGACCGGCAGGTTGCGCCCGAACCAGAACAACTTGTCCTTGCTGCGGGCAAAGGACAGGCCGGAGCGCTCCAGCAGGCTGAGGGATTTTTCGGCCAGGCGACCGGATTTCTGGATGGCGATCTTGATGCGGGTCATATGTAAGAAAGGTTCAAGGTTTAAGGGTTAAGGTTTAAGGGGTCAGGGTTCAGGTTTCAGGAATTCTTGATGCGTTGCAGGGCGAGGCGGTAGCCGCCGTTGCCGTTTTCCAGAAAGCGTGCGACGCGGCCGATGGTGGTGACGCTCACGCCGGTGCGGTCGTGAATCTCGCGATAGGGCATGCCCTGGTCGAGGTATTTCACCACCCGCCAGCGGTCGACCAGGGCTTCGAGTTCGGCCGGGGTCGTCAGGTCCTTGAGCAGGGCGCGGCATTCATCAGCCGTGCGCATGGCCAGAAAGGCCTCGGCCAGGCTGGATCGGGCGGCGCGGTTGGCCTTGGCGTGCTGGTCGTCAAGCTGTTTCATGCTGCTTCATGCTGCTTCA
>SLKT01000084.1 GCA_007134485.1 Wenzhouxiangella sp.
ATTCAGTCGGTCAACTATCTGATATCAAAGCATTTTATCTTATGAGGGCGAGACACCACTGGGCTGGATTGTTATTGTTTGACAGGCGTTTGGCGTTTTTCGATAGCTTTGGCTGTCGGACGCGTCGGTCCGACCTACAGTGACACCGACCACCGACCACCGACTTCCATCCCTGACCCCCGTCTTCCGTCTCCCCTCTCCCCTCTCCCATCTCCCCATCAGTAAGTCATAATAGAACGCCAACCCAAATCCCGCACCCAGCCATGCCCCCGTCCACCCCCGACCTCTGTGACCAACACCCCGACCGAATACAGGTTGTCACCGGGCTGCAATGGCAAAGCTACGGTGGCCGGGCGGCCTTTGCCGGGCCGATCGAGACCGTCAAGTGCTTCGAGGACAACTCGCGCATCAAGGAAGTGCTGGCCACGCCGGGAAACGGCCGGGTGCTGGTGGTCGACGGCGGTGGTTCGCTGCGCCATGCCCTGATCGGCGACATGATTGCCGCCGGGGCACGCGACCACGATTGGGCGGGCATCATCATCAACGGTGCCTGCCGCGATGTGGAGGTGCTGGCCGGTATCGACTTCGGGGTGTTTGCCCTGGGTTGTGTGCCGATCAAGTCGGTGCGGCGCGGCGAGGGTCAGCTTGGTGTCCCGATCCAGTTTGGCGGGGTGCGCTTTCTGCCCGGTCATCATGTCCATGCTGACGCCAACGGCGTGATTGTTGCCGATCAGAACCTGGACACATGAGCACCCATTCCGGCCTGCGGGTGCCGGCCGACTGGGAGCCGCGCGCGGCCACCCTGCTGGCCTGGCCGGGGGTGGAAAGCCGTGATCTTCAGAAACAACTGGTCGAGTTCTACTGCGAACTGATCAGCGTGTTGCGCCGGCACGAGCCGGTCTGGTTGCTGGTGCCACCGGATGAGAAGCCGGCCATTGCCGCGCTGCTCGGCGGCGAGGACGAATCCCTGCACCTGGAACCCCTGCTGACCAACGACCTGTGGATGCGCGATGCCGCGCCGATCAGCGCGCTGGATCAACAGGGTCGAACGGTTTTTCTGGATGGCAATTTCAATGGCTGGGGCGGAAAGTATCCGCACGAACTGGACCGCCTGATTCCCAATGTGCTCGCCCGCCGACTCGGGATCAAGCGAGTTGGCCTGCCGATAACCGTCGAGGGCGGCGCCATCGAAGTCAATGACCGGGGCGAGCTGTTGACCACCGAGTCCGTATTGCTCAACCCCAATCGCAACAATCCGGAACGCGACCAGGTCGAGTCCGTGCTGCAATCGTTTTTCGGGGTCGAGCGCGTGCACTGGCTGGCCGGCGGCCTGAGCGGTGATGACACCGATGGCCATATCGACAACCTGGCACGATTCGTGAGCCCTGACCGCCTGGTGTGCATCAGCCCTGATCTGCCGGCCAATCATCCCGATCGGCAGGTACTGGCCGACAACCATGCGCGCCTGCAAGCCACGCAATGGGGCTCGGGTGGAGTCGAGATCATCGAATTGCCCTTGCCGGAAGTAATCGGGCGCGCGGGTCGCCGCCTGCCGGCCAGTTACGCCAACTTTCACATGGCCCCGGGGGTGGTTCTGGTCCCGCAATTCGGTCACAATGCCGATCACGAAGCCTTGAATGTTTTCGCTTCGGTCTTTTCGAATGATCGAGTCGAAGGGTTGGATTGCCGAGTCCTGCTCGAGCTCGGCGGATCATTGCACTGCATCAGCCAGCCATTGCGATTGGAGGAATTGCCGGAATCATGAGCAGCTCAAGCAAGACATTGCACCTGCCCGAAATAGCCGGCCTGGCGATGGGGGCGATCTTCGTGGGTTTTTTCACTGCGGTGATCTTTTACGAGGCCGACGTGTTCTGGCCCGATACCGGCTTAGTATTCGGGGCCGCCCTGGTGGTTTGCCTTTGGGGCCTGTGGCGCAGCCAGGTGACCAGCTTGCATGTGATTTACCTGCACAACAATGCCGCCATCGGCATGGCCCGACTGGGCGTGATCGGATCGGTGCTCTGGTGCGGCTACGTGTTGCTGTTTCATGCCGACCCGACCATTACCGGGATCTGGACCGTACTGTATGCCGCCATGGCCTTTGCCGCCATCAAGTTGTTCGGGCAGTATGCGGCTGAAAGCTTCGGGCCCCGCCTGCGCGTTGATGCCTACGAGCGCAAGAATCTTGCTGCGGGAACCTGGCTGGGCGCCTTCACCTTTTCGACCGGACTGATTTTCGGCGGGGCAATGTGGGGCTCCATGGAAGGTGAGGCCCTGGAATACGGCTGGTTGTTCTCGTTCCTGCCCGGTTACGAGGATGGCTGGTGGATCACGCCGTGGTTTTTCATCATGGGCTGGCTGATCCTGTATCTCACCATGCGATTCTGGTTTCGGCGTGAGCGTACTGACTTTCGTACGCGCGTCGTTCGTGAGCGCAATCTCGAGGACGCCAGGGCCGCGTCGTATTTCTGCATTGCCTGCGCCATCACCATCGCCTACGCCGTCCAGGGCGATTATGTCGGCTTCCGCGACAGCCTGGTCGGGTTCAGCGTCATTGCCCTGCCCATTCTGGCCCACGAGCTGCTGCGACCGGGCTCTCCCGACGCTCATCGGCGCAAGGGCGAGGGCTGGATCTACATTGTCATGGCGATCGTCGGAATCATCACCATTCCCTGGCTGGGCCGGTTGGTCGGTCTGACCAATCTGTAGGGATTGTCCGGATCCATGAGGACGCTGGCCTGGCCACTGGAGCCGGATGAGATCGAGGCCGTTTTCAAGGCCATGCGCTTTGCCCACTGCAAGTGGGACATTTACCACCGCGGCAAGCACAACCTGATGCCGGATGCCATCGTGCTCAGCCGGTCTGAGCATGAGCTTCTGACCGAGACCGCCGGACGGGTCTGGAAAAGTCTTCGCCAGCTCGAGAACCAAGTCATCGAAAGTCCCGAGGCATTGGCGGGCGTCGGCATTCCGGAAGCCTTGCGGCCGGCGATTACCGGCAACAAGCCGAAGGCCCCGCGCTTGAGTCGTTGTGATTTCCACCTGACCGTGGGCGGTCGCTGGATGATCAGCGAGTTCAACGAGGATGGTCCGGGCGGCTTTTCCGAAGCCCATGGTCTCAATGCCGTACTCTCCGGAGAATGGGGCCCTCGTTTCGATGGGCTCGAGTTTCCCGGTGGCATCCGGGAGCATCTGATCGCAGCGTTCGATCCCTGGCCGCGGATCGGTCTGGTATATGCGACCGCCTACTCGGAAGACCTGCAGCAGATCACCCTGATTGCAGACTGGCTCAGGGCGGCCGGTCACCTGGCCGTGTGCGGTTCACCAGCCAACCTGGTCATGGACGGCGATGCGGCCAGCCTGTTCGACGAGCCGGTTGATGCGCTGTTTCGATACTTCCCGGGCGAATGGTTGGGCGATCTGCCTAATGCTGGCGACTGGTTGCAAGCTATTCAAAGCGTGCCCATGATCAATTCACTCAATGCCCTGGTTTCCCAGTCCAAGCGCTTCTACGCTGCCGCCAATGAGCATGATCTGGACCTTGCCGCACATGATCGCGAGGTCATCGCCCATCATCTGCCCGAATCGCGCTACCTGGAACCGGGCTTGCGAGAGCAGTTGATTGTCGAACGCGAAGACTGGGTGCTCAAGGGCGCCTTCGGTCGCATGGGCGATACCGTGCGTCTCGGAATTGGATGCAGTCCCCAGGAATGGGCCGATACGCTGGATCGAGCCCTGGGCCAGTCCGACCTGTATGCCGTTCAGCAGCGCTTCGACACCGTCCCAATGTGGTTCAGTTCCGGCCTGGCCTATGCAAGTGTGGGCGTATACCTGATCGACGGGCAATTTGCCGGTTATTACAGTAGAGTAAGCTCCTACCCGGTCATCAATTACGATTCCTGCCATGTCGCAACGCTGGTTGAAACTGCTTGAGCGTATTGGGGCGCCCACGCGCTCCGTCCCCGAGCTGAGTGATGTTCGCCGTCCACCCCGCCTGCGCCAGGGCGTGTGGCACGAATTCCGCGATTACGACATCCTCTTTCAGCTCTACGGACCGCCGGAGAGCAGTCCGTTCTTTCCCTATCACTGTCCGACCCTGTTTGCCGCCATCGATCGGCTCAACCTGCAACCACGCCTGACCGAAATCAGCGGCGAGGTCACTGTCGAGCGACCGGAAGGAGCGTGGGAATGGCTGGATCAAGACACCTTCGTGTTACTCGAACTGCCCGGGGGGCTGAGCGTACAAATGGGCGCTCATCTGCTCATCGAGGCCGGCGCGCAATTGATCAGCACTTTCGATCACTGGCCGCTGGCCAACCCGGTACGCCTGTTCGATGAGTCCGACTACACCGGCATGGAAGCCATGTCCTGGCCGCCGCAGCAGATCCGACTCGATGTGGCCATCGATTCGCGCGATATTCTCGATTCGATGGTGACTCTGGCGCCACGGGTCTTCGAGCGTACCGTGAAGGGCATTGCCGCCGATGCGCCGGCGGTGTGGATGTGCGATTCGCGCCGCACGGTGGCGACCCGGCCCGGTCCAGGCGATTTCGACAATCGTTACTTCATCGATGATTCCATCCTGCCGGGAGAAGCCCAGTTGCGACGCCTGGGTATCCGCAAGCTGGTCTTTTTCGGCGCCTCGGCCCAGACCTCGCCGTCGAACGATTTGTCGGTGTTCATCAATCAATGCCATCAAGCCGGCATGGAACTGATCAGCGTGGCCCTCGATGATCCGGCCACCTGGGCGGTGCCCTTGCCCATGAGTCCACCGCCCGAGGTGCGTCTGTCCGGGATCAAGTTTCCGAAGTCCCAGATTGGTGGTTTCGGGCGCAAGGTGCCGGTGCCTTCCGAGAGTTCGGGTGGCTCGTTTTCCGGGGCAGGGGGGTAGTGAAGGTACAAGGTTCAAGGTTTTCTGATTAGCGTCGTGTCTCAGTGCCCGGGCTTCGTTACGGGCAAAGCCGTCCTCGGGTGGTGAATTCCGCTTCAGTTCGACGCGGTGGCGAGGCCTTCAGCGAAATTCCCCACCCGAGGACGGCTCGTAGCATCGACGTCTATCTATATTGCCAATGACTGCTGAGACACGACGCTAATCAGGTAAAGTTCAAGGTTTAAGGGAAAAGCAGGTGATGGCTTGACCACCATTCGGGAGTTCGTTGACACCCATTTCGAGCACTTCAATGCGCGTGAGTTGCGTGCGGCGGTGCGTGCATTGAAATCTCATCTGGATCAGGGTGGGCGCTTGTTTCTGACCCTGGCCGGGGCGATGAGTACGGCCGGGATGGGGCGCACCCTGGCGCCGGCCATACGCGCCGGGCTGGTCCACGGTATTTCCTGTACCGGGGCCAATCTGGAAGAAGATGCGTTCCGGCTGGTTGGCGCCAACAGTTACGAGTCCATCCCCGATTGGCCCACGCTCAAGCCCGAGGAGGAATTGGAGCTGTTCGAACGTGGCGCCAACCGGGTCACTGATACCACCATTCCCGATGAGGTGATGCTGGCCGTCGACGAGCAATTGATCGCACGCTGGGCCGCGGCCGCCCACAGCGGTCGATCGGCCATGCCGGCCGATTTCATGCTTGACGCCCTCAGCGACCCGGCGCTGACCGTTCGTTATGTCGATGCCGAGTCAAGCTGGCTTCTGGCGGCACGCGACATGAACGTTCCGATCTGGACGCCGGGCTGGGAAGACTCCAGCACAGCCAATGCATTCAGTGCCGCCGTGATGCGCGGCGAAATCGGCTCGCACCATTGCGTGGAATCCGGCACGGCGCAAATGAACCGACTGATCCGCTGGTACCTGGAAAACTGTGATCCGGCGCCGGGCATCGGATTCTTGCAGGTCGGCGGCGGTATCGCCGGGGATTTCCCGATCTGCGTGGTGCCCTTGCTGGTCAAGGAACTGCAGATGCCCGAGGTGCCGGCCTGGGGTTATTTCTGCCAGATCAGCGATGCCGAGCGAAGCTATGGCGGCTACTCCGGCGCGCCGCCCAACGAAAAGATTGCCTGGGGCAAGCTCAAGCCCGAAACGCCGCGTTTTTCCATCCAGTCCGACGCCAGTATCGTGTTGCCGTTGATGCTGGCCTACCTGCTGGACACGGAAGCCTGAGCCGGATCAAAAAAAACCCGGGCCAATGCCCGGGTCAGGTCTTGAAGCGACGGTCTTATATTTTGGTTGGACGATCAATGCGGATCAGTCTTCGCCATTCTCGTCATCATCGTCATTATCGTCGTCTTCATCTTCATCCAGATCGGAGTGGACATAGAACATACCCTCTTCCCCAAACAGGTAGTCATCGGGGGTCCATTCCAGCATTTCCCCCTCGATGCAGTCGACGTGTTCGTCGATCACCAGAGCCAGGGTGGCCTCTTCCTCGTTTTCGTCATAGTCTGCCGGCAGGTGGGTGGCGATATCGAAAGCATCTTCGAAATTCAGATTTCCACCATTATTGACAGTGGCGGTACCCAGACACAGCACACCCGGCGAGGGCAGGGGTTCAGGCAGGTAGGCGAGGGTCAATTCCATGCCGGGCTCGAGCTGCTTTCCGTTGAAAACATAATCGAACATTGGCGCGGTCCAGCGATACATCATTCGAGCCCAGGCGCCATCCTCGACCACTTCATCCGTTTCGCTATCGATCTGTACGAACTCGAGGTGGGCAATGCTGGACTTTCCCGCCTGTCCATCGGGTCCCTCGCCAGCTCCTGGCGAAGAGCAGAAGTCCGGCACATCGCCATTATCATCATCATCGGCATTGCCATCGTCACCCGGGTCCCCGTTGTCGTCATCATCGTCATCGTCATCGGCAAACGGTGGTGGATTCGGGTTGCCCGGTGGGCTCGGGTCACTCGGTGGTCCAGCATGCGGCGGTGGACCGGCATGAGGTGGTGGTCCCGGGGGAAAGAAGGGGCCACCGATACCCACTCCGGGTTCAACGAGCGGCCCACCAGGACCGAACGGACCACCGGACTGGCCCAGGGCTTGTGAACACAGCAAGAACAGGCCTGACACCAGGACCAGAACAAAAGGAAGGGGTAGATTTCGTTTCATGGCGATTCCTCTCAAATTTTGACGAATGCACAGCGATTTGTGCTTTGGTCGTTGATGGAGTGCCGGGCAACGAGATCCCCTTCACATTATTCTCGCGACCGGCAACAACCGATCATCGAAGTGGCAGCCTATCACGCATGCGTGTGCCAAGTCCGTGATGCAGTTCAAGGTTTTCAATTCAACCGGAATGAAAAGGACCGCATCTCCTCGTCCGCTGAGTCACTCTTCCACGGGAGGTGGTTCCTTGAGATATTTTTCAAAGTTGGACTTGGTGTGAGCCTTGGTATAGGCCTCCAGCGGTTCGATCTCGCCGGCCATCAGCAGCTCGAGGATGTGCTGATCGAGCATCTGCATGCCCAGCTTCTTGCCGGTCTGCATGACCGATGCGATCTGGTAGATCTTGTTTTCGCGGATCAGGTTGGCCAGCGCCGAGGTCGAAACCATGATTTCCAGCGCCGCCACCCGCCCCTTGCCACCCTTTTTCTTGAGCAGCACCTGTGAGACCACGCCGCGCAGGGACTCGGCCAGCATGGAGCGGATCTGGGGTTGCTGGGCGGTGGGAAAGACATCGATGATGCGATCAATGGTCTTGGGCGCCGAGGTGGTGTGCAAAGTGCCGAACACCAGGTGACCGGTCTCGGCTGCGGTGATGGCCAGCTCAATGGTCTCCAGATCGCGCATTTCACCGATGAGAATGACATCTGGATCCTCGCGCAGGGCGGCGCGCAGGGCGCGGGCAAAGGATTCGGTGTTGCGTCCAATCTCGCGCTGGTTGACCAGGCATTTCTTGTTGTGGTGGGTAAACTCGATCGGGTCCTCGATGGTCAGGATATGGTCGCGCCGTTTCTCGTTGATCAGGTCGATGATGGCCGCCAGGGTGGTCGACTTGCCCGAACCTGTCGGCCCGGTCACCAGCACCAGGCCCTTGCTGAGCATCCCGAACTTGCGTACCACCTCGGGCAGCTTGAGCTGGTCGGCGGTCAGCACCTCGGTGGGAATGGTCCGGAATACCGCACCCATGCCCTTGCGCTGCATGAAGGCATTGACGCGAAAGCGCGCCACGTCGGGAATCTCGTAGGCGAAATCGATGTCCATGCTCGCCTCGAACTCGGCGCGTTGGGACTCACTCATGATCTCGTGAACCAGGCCCTGGACTTCGCGGCCGGTCAGTTCGCGAAAGTTGTACGGGGTCATGGATCCGTGCAGGCGCATGATGGGCTGGGCGCCGGCGGTCAGGTGCAGGTCCGAACCCCCGTTGTCGGCCAGCAACTTGAGAAATTGATCGATCTTGGCCATTTCAGCGATTCCCATTGGGTTGTGTCTCGGGCTGTTCACGTCGAAGTCTGAGCCCCCACCCTCCTGAACCGGCTTCGGCACCTGACCAGGACAGCAAAGCATCGATCTCCTCGGGGACCTGGCTTGGCCCGCCTGCCTCGCCCAGACCGACCAGAATGACCGGCGCCAGTGAAAGGGCATTGGTCAGCACACTGGCGATACTTTCGTGCTGCTCCAGAATTAGTACATCGAAGGCGAACCGTCGGACCTGGTCGGGTTGGTCCTCAAGCGTCTTGGGGCTGATCACTGGCAACCCGAGATCCGAAGGTGCGTCCTCCGATGTGACATACACGGCGCGGTGGCCGACCGGCAGCATGGCGACCGCAATTCCGGTCAGCACTCTGGTTGTCCAGCGATCTTCGGGTTGCTCGACGCCGATCACCATGACGCCTTCATTGAGCATCTGGCGAAGCTCTGAAACCAGCTCTTCGGATGGAAATCGGCCGTCGGCATCGCCGTCCTTGCGATCAGCGCTCACCGACAGCTCGACGGCATCCGAGGTTACGATCGCGGCCAGATCGAACATCATCGGCTGAGGGACCAGGCGAGCCCTCCAAGTGTGCTGTCCGCATTTTTCCAGGTGTTCGGACGGCGGTGGATCGAACAGGCGATCCAGCGTTTCGCGCCAGTTACCCGAAAGTCGCATGCGCTGTTGATCATCGCCATCGCCGAGCCAGCCAATGACGCGCTCCGGTCGCCCGGAGATGCCCCAGGGACATCCGGACACTGGGTTGACCAGCTCCAGGAATCGCTCGATCGACACCGTTCCGGTCTGGGCCAGGCCCATGTGTCGCGAGCGTCGTCCCCAGAACATTGCCCGGATCACACGATGGATGGCCGAAGTGGTGGCCAGGGCCAGTTCAACCCGGCAGCCGGTCTGCTGGCTCAGTTCGCTCGGCGCGTCGATATTGAGTGGAGAGTCGATGACCAACGTCAGGCAATCGCCATCGCGCATGATTGGCAGTGCGTTGTGGCGCAGCGCCCATTCCATGCTGACCAGCCCGGCCACTTCCGGGTCAACGGCGCGTGCTTCGGGAAAGATGAACGGCAGATCGAACTGATTGGCCAGACTCCATTCCAACTCGTCGGGCTCAATCAGACCCAGCTTGATCAGCGCTTCTCCGAACAGGCCACCGTGAATTCGCTGATGTTCCAGCGCTCGTTCGATGTCGGCTTCATTCAGCCGTCCCAGCTCCTTGAGGATCTGGCCGATGCTCTTTTTTGAAGGCATCCCTGCTTCCGGTCATTTTGACCGTCATCTTCGAGGATGGGTGGCGAGGGGTCAAGTTGTCGCAGATATGGATGAGATCGCTTGGCTGTGCGCGGCGCTACCGAGGCATGACCATGGCCTCGAGTTCGAGGCCAGGCCATTCAATTGGAATCAGCGTCCGAGTTGGGTGGGCAGCGGTGGCGGCTCGCGCGGGATGGCATCACTGTAGTCTTCAAGCTGATCGAGAATCTCGGCTATGGCTGCCTCGAGTTGGCTGTCGCGTCCGGCGTTGGTGATGAGCGGGTCGAGTTCCACGTGGATGTCCGGGGCCACGCCTTCATTCTCGATCGACCAGTTGTTATCGACATCGACGAAGCGGAAATGCGGCACCGTCATGACGCCGTTGTCGATCAGCAGTGGGTTGGCGAAGATGCCGATCAGACCGCCCCAGGTACGCGTGCCCATCAGCTTGCCGATGCCCAGTTCGCGAAACGCATAGGGCAGATAATCGCCACCGGAGCCGGCATCCTGATCGATCAGCATGATCTTGGGGCCATGCAGCGCGCCCATCGGCGTGGTCGCCATCTTACCGTCGCGATAGACCCAGTTCGACAGGTGGCGACGACTCAGGACCTCGACAATATAATTGGCGGCCTGACCACCACCGTTCGAGCGCTCGTCGATGATCAGTGCCTCGCGATCGAGCTGGGCATGGAACATGCGGTTGAAGAATGTGTACCCGGGGCCGGCGGTATTGGGCAGGTAGATGTAGCCGACCCGGCCATCGGTGGCCTCGTCCACGGCCCGGCGATTGTCCTCGATCCAGCCCCACAGACGCAGCGCGGTTTCGCTGGCCGTCGGCTCGATGACGATGTCACGTCGGTCACGGCCGTCGCTGTGCGGGCCGACGCTGAGAGTGACCTGTTCGCTGACCTTGCCGACAAGCTGTTCGAACAGATTGTCATCGGCGCCCAGTTCGCGACCGTTGACGGCCAGGATGAATTCCCCTTCGCGCGCCTCATTACCGGGCTGAGCCAGCGGACCGCGCAGAAACGGATTCCAGGCTTCTCCGGAATAGATGCGCGCAATCTGCCAGCGGTCATCGCGAATCTCGAAATTGGCCGCCAGCAGGCCGACACCGGGGCCGTTGGGTCGGTGGACATCGCCGCCGCCTACACGGTTATGTCCGGCATGCAGTTCGGCGATCATCTCGACCATCAACTCGTTGAGATCCTCGCGTCGCCCGACATGCTCGACCAACGGCAGATATTTGTCATAGGTGGCTTCCCAGTCCAGGCCATGCAGGTTCTCGGCGTAGAAGAAATCGCGCTGCATGCGCCAGCCTTCGTCAAAAATCTGTGCCCATTCGGCGCGCGGGTCGATGCGCATGCGCAGATCGCCCAGGTCCAGATTTTCCGGGCGAATCTCGTTACCGACCTCCGCCACGGCCAGGACGCCACCTTCTCGCTGGATCAACAAGTGCTTGCCGGCGGCCGCCATGTCAATGCCCTGCAGGCCCGACAAGACATTCTGCGACTCACGCTTCTCGAAGTCGAAACGAACCAGGTTGTGATGCCGACTGATCGACTCGCCGGGCTGCACGACCAATGAACCGGCCTGGGCGCGGTGGATGTAATAGAGATTGCCGTCGGCGCTGACTTTCAGGTCACCGTAATTGCCCTTGGCCACCGGCAGCGAAACCTTGCGCGCCAGCAGTCCGTCGAAATCGATGCGGGTCGCGTCCCGGTCGTTGTCGTTTTCACTTTCGTTGTCGTTGTTGCCTGTCTCTTCGTCACCCCGGCGCGGCTTGAGCGGCGAATCGCCGTCCTCGGCCAGCACCAGCGCATACAAGCCGGCGCGGTAGGGACGTTCCTGGCTGGACATGTCCAGGCTGAACTGCAGGGGTCCGGAATTGGTGGACGCGGCAAAATACAGGTACTGGCCATCGGGGCTGAAGGCCGGCGCGGCGACATCGGCCATGCCGTCGGTGACCCGATGGGCACGATCATTTTCGACATCGTAAATGACCAGGTCGCGAAAATAGTTGGCCTGACGCAGGGTATGCGCCAGCCAGCGACCATCCGGCGACAAGGTCATGTCGAAACCGCCCTGCCGGGAATTGCGGGCAATCTCGCGGGTCTTGCCGTCGGACAGATCGATCATGTGCAACCGCAGACGATTGTCGGTGTAGAAGATCCGATCATTGTCGGCGTCCCAGGCCTGCAACTGGTAAAAGTCCGGCCCCAGCGTCAGACGCTCGGTCTCACCCAGCCCGGTCTGGTCGATGATTTTCAGGTGCTGGCCGTGCAGTGTTTCCACGATCCAGGCCACCCGGTCACCGGCCGGCGACCACAAGGCGGTGTATTCGCGCACATCATCGGTATTGGACAGGTTGCGCGTCGAGCCGTCCTTGACCGGCACCGTGAATACTTCGCCACGTGCGGTGATCAGGGCGCGCTTGCCGTTCGGTGACAGGCGTGCCGACTGGATATTGCCGCGCACATTGCGCATCTCGGTGCGCAATTGCGGCAGGTCGGGGTTGATGCGGATGTCCAGCGTGCGGGTTTCGCCGCTGCCCGGATCCAGCTCATGCAGGCGGCCTCCGGCCTCGAAGACGATCTGATCGCCATGGCCGCTGGCCCAGCGGATGTCCCAGTCTTCCTGCTCGGTCAACTGCTCCAGGCTTTCGTCTTCCGGATCAAAGCGAAACAGGTTGAAGCGCTTGTCGGTCCGATCGGATTGAAAGTAGACCTGGCCATTCAGCCAGAACGGATTGATGTCGTTGACCCGCTCGCCTTCGATGGCGATGACCGATTCGGCTTCGGGGTCGAGAATGCGAATGGACGGCGTGGTGCCGCCGCGATAGCCCATCCAGCCGGCATTGCCACCATGCAGTCCGTCGTAGGCCGGTCCGAAATCAATATAGGCCAGACGCTGTCCTGTCTCTTCCCATTGACCACGAAAGAAGCGCGCTGCCATCTGACGAACCGGTGCGCCGCCTTCTGCCGGCACGTGATAAAGCTGGGCCGAGCGGCCATGATCGGTTTCGCGGGTGGAAGCGAAGGCCACCGCCGAACCATCAGCACTCCAGCCGACCGGGATGTCCTCGGCCGGATGCCAGGTCAGGCGTTGTGGCTGGCCGCCGTCCACACTGATGACATGCACGCTGGTGTTGCCGTCATAGTTGGCGGCAAAGGCAATCAGTTGCCCGTCAGGGGAAAAATGTGGATTGTTTTCCTCGGCCGGGCTGGAGGTCAGGCGGCGCGGATTGGTGCCGTCGCGTTCGGCCACCCACAGATCGCCGGCGTAGACGAATGCCAGGTGGTGCTCGGAAACAGCGGGCTGGCGCAGCAGGGCGGTTGGTTCGGCCAGCAGCGACCCGGCCATGAACAGGACGAACAGGCCAAGGGCAGGCTTGTGGATTCGCATCGGTTGCTCCCGGGAGAGTCGAAAAAGACCGCATACAATAACCCAGGTCCGTTAACGAGACATGGCCCGAAAGTCACAGGAATTTGCCCATGATGAAGCCCGAAGCCGTTGCCCGAGAAAAAGTCTGGGATCTGCCACTACGTTTGTTCCACTGGCTGCTGGTCATTGCCGTGGCCGGCGCGCTGATCACCATCCAGTTCGGCTGGATGACCTGGCATGGACGCTTCGGCCTGGCGGTGGTGGGGCTGATCACCTTTCGGCTGGTCTGGGGCGTGATCGGTTCGACCCATGCACGCTTCTGGAATTTCGTGACCGGACCGCACAAACTGCGGGCCTACCTGCGCGGTGATTATCACCCGGTTGGTCACAATCCTCTGGGCGCCTTGTCGGTGCTGGCCATGTTGCTGGTATTGGGTTTTCAGGCCGGCAGCGGTTTGTTCGCCACCGACGATATCGCCTATTCCGGGCCCTTGCGAGCGGCCGTGGACAGCACCACCAGCGCCTGGCTGACCGGCTGGCACATGCGCATGGAATGGGTGATTTACGGGCTGATTGCATTGCATATCGGCGCCGTACTCTTTCATGTACTGGTCCGACGCGAAGCACTGATCCGACCCATGGTCACAGGCTACAAGCCGGTCAAGCCAGCCGAGCCTGCACGCGGCGGCGGATGGATCGCCTTCCTGATCGCCCTGGCCATCACCACCCTCGTCCTGTGGATCGCCAACGGCGCCCTGCTGCCCGAACCCCCACCCCCACCCCCGGACCTGGGCTGGTAGCCTCGGAGGGTTGATGGAATCTTCGTCGCTTGTCGGGTGGGAGTAGATTGATAGGGGAGCCAGATCGAAGCCTCCACCAGATTTTCAACCTTCTCCCACCCGATGCTCCGCCAACCAACTAATCAACCAACAAACGAACAAACCAACAAACCAACAAACCAACAAACCACCTCACTCCGACGCACGGTAATTACGATGGCACGCCCCGCACGAATCGGCGGTTTTCTGGAACTGGCGGGCGATGGCATCCTTGTCGCCGGTTTCGGCCACCTCGGCCAGCTTGCCGGTCTCTTCGATAAACCGGCTGGCGATTTCACCGACCCGGTCAAGCTCGTCGAAAAACTCCGGCTTCAGGCGGGTCGGCTTCCAGCCGGTGCCCTCGACGGTGTCCGGCCCATACATCGCACTCAACCCCGAATCGGCCACCGCGGCGATGGCACGAGCGGCCGCCTGGACCTGGGAGGGTTCAAATGGTTGTTCCCGATCGACGACCTGGGCGCGAATGCGGTTCATGTTCCAGCCAAGGAAGGTATAGGCCGACTGGCGAGCCTTGATCTGGTCCTCGACCGACTGGGCCTGGATCGTGGCGGTCAGGCCGAAAGCGACCAGCGAAGCAGCAACGCACAGCACAACGATTCTCATGGTTTGACAGCCTTTTTCAAAAATGAGCACAAGGCGCAAAGTTTGCCCAGCCCGGCTGGAGCGGTCAAGTCGAACAATAAACTGGTATTTGGCAGGCCGAATTGATAGGCTTTTTTGCAAGCGCGAGCGGATTGTCCGGCGCTTCGGACACCATGAGGGAGATCTTTGATGAATGCTGTCTGGTTGACCTTCGGTCTTTACTTCTGCGTACTGTTGCTGCTGGGCATTATCGCCTGGCAGCGCACCAGCAACCTTTCGGACTACATTCTCGGTGGCCGCCGCCTGGGCAGCGGGGTCACGGCCTTGAGTGCAGGCGCCTCGGACATGAGTGGCTGGTTGTTGCTGGGCCTGCCCGGGGCGGCCTACCTGGGCGGACTCGAGGCTGGCTGGATTGCCCTGGGTTTGCTGATCGGTACCTACTTCAATTGGCGCCTGGTGGCCACGCGCCTGCGGATCGCCACCGAGAAGCTGTCCGACTCGCTGACACTTCCCGACTACTTCGAGCGCCGTTTCGCCGATACCAGCAGTCTTTTGAGAATCATTCCCGGGGTGTTCATCTTCATCTTCTTCGCGCTGTATGTCAGCGCCGGACTGGTCGCCGGGGGGCGGTTGTTCGAGACGGTTTTCGACCTGCCCTATCACTGGGCCGTGATTGCCGGCGCCTCGGCCATCATCATCTATACCTTTCTGGGCGGCTATCTGGCGGTCAGCTGGACCGATGCACTTCAGGGACTGTTGATGCTGCTGGCCCTGGTGGCTGTGCCGCTGATGGTCATGGGAACGGCCGATGCGGGCATCCTGGCCGCCGCACGAGAGGTCAATCCGGAAATGCTGAACCCGTTCACCGACAGCGATGGCCAGATGCTTGGGCTGCTGGCCATCGTCTCACTGCTGGCCTGGGGTCTTGGTTATTTCGGTCAGCCGCATATTCTGGCGCGTTTCATGGGGATCCGCGCCGCCGGCGAACTGACCCGGGCACGGCGCATCGCCATGAGCTGGGTCAGCATCTGCCTGGTGTGCGCAGTGCTGGTCGGCATGGCCGGGATCGCCGGTCTGGCCGAACCGCTGGATGGTCCGGATGCGGAGACAGTGTTCATACGCCTGGTCGAGGTCCTGTTCCATCCGGTCGTGGCCGGCATCTGCCTGGCTGCCATCCTGGCCGCGATCATGTCCACGGCCGACTCGCAATTGCTGGTTTCGTCATCGGCAATTACCGAGGATTTCTACAAGGGCATGCTGCGCCCGAAGGCCGGTCAGCAGGAACTGGTCTGGATCAGTCGCGGAGCGGTCGTGGTCATCGCCCTGATTGCCCTGTGGCTGGCCGCCGATCCGGATCGCATGGTGCTTGAACTTGTTGCCTATGCCTGGGCGGGACTGGGTGCAACCTTTGGGCCGGTCATCCTGATGTCGCTGTACTGGAAAGACATGAGCCGGGTCGGGGCGATCCTGGGCATGGTGGCCGGCGGGTTGACGGTCATCCTGTGGGGCCGTGCAGAAGGCGGCCTGTTCGATGTCTACGAAATTCTGCCGGCCGCCATTCTCGCCGCCCTGGCCGCCTGGCTGTTCAGCAAGCTGATCCCCGATGATGACAGCCGACGGGCATTCGACAGGATGCTGGAGTCCTGATCCATTTGTGGCATGATCGTACTCGGGCACGTGCTTGCTGAGCCGAGAGGCCATGTCGCGTAATCTGCCGCTGGTCGGCGTCATCTTGTTGCTGGGCTGGGCCTTCTGGGCCAGTCCGACCACGGCCGAGATCGCCGCTGGCGTGGCCGTTTTCCTGTTTGGCATGATGGCGCTGGAACAGGGGCTCCGGGGACTGGCCGGCGGCACCCTGGAAACCCTGCTCAGCCGCTCCACCGATCGTCTGTGGAAAGGCCTGGCCTTCGGCGCCGGGGCCACCGCGCTGACCCAGTCCAGCACCCTGGTGTCGCTGCTGACCATCTCGTTTCTCAGCTCCGGTCTGCTGGGTCTCTATCAGGGGCTGGGTGTGATCTTCGGGGCCAATCTTGGCACCACCACCGGCGCCTGGCTGATGGCCGGGCCGGCACTGCATTTCAATATCGGTCGCGGTGCGTTGCCCATGCTGACCTTCGGTGTGGTGTTGATACTGACGCGCCATGCCACGCTGAAGTCGATCGGCTGGGCCCTGGCCGGCATCGGGTTTCTGTTTCTCGGCATTCAGTGGATGAAGGACGGTTTCGAGACCGTTCAACAGGCCTTCGATCTGACCGAATACGCCCTGACCGGGATTTCGGGACTGGCCTTGTACACCGTTATCGGCATTTTCGCCACCGTGATCATGCAGTCCAGTCACGCCACGCTGATTCTGACCATCACCGCCCTGGCGGCTGGTCAGCTCAGTTACGAAAATGCCCTGGCCATTTCCATCGGCGCCAATATCGGCACGGCGGTTTCGACCGGACTGGCCGCGATCACGGCCAACGTCGAGGGCCGGCGGCTGGCCGGCGCTCACCTGCTCTTCAATCTCGGCACCGCCATCGTGGCGCTGGTCTTCATTGTTCCGTTCATGCTTGCGGTCGAAAACCTGGCCGGGCTGTTCGGAGTTGGCGAGGACAACCATGCGCTCAGGCTTGCACTGTTTCATACGTTGTTCAACCTGGCAGGCATCCTGCTCATGGTCCCGCTGATTCCGGTCATGGTGCTGACCCTGGAGCGGATCTTTCGCAGCAAGCCGATGCCGGCCGATCAGCCCCGCTACATTCATGCCAACCTCTTGGGCACACCTGGCTCGGCCCTTGAGGCTGCGCGCAAGGAGTTGCTGCGCCTGTTCAATCGCGCATCCGGCGTCATGGCCACCGCGCTCAACTTCGAGCCCGCCCAATTTCGGCAAGCCGAGGATCCCGAAGCGCTGCTGCAGAAGCCGCCGCGGGTTCATGACCATGACATGGATGCGCTCTACCTTGAAAAGGTCAAGCCCTTGCACGGCTTGATCGTTGATTTTCTGGCCCGTATTCCCGTAAAGGGCAAGCGCGCCCAGCAACTGGTTTCGCTGCGAATGGCCAGTCAGAGCCTGGTCGAAGCATTCAAGGACACCAAGCATCTGAACAAGAACATGGTGCGCAATCTTCGCTCGAAGAATGCTGCCCTGAAGAAAGAGTACCTGCAAATCCGAGCCAATCTCGGGTGGCTGCTTAACCAGCTTCAGCACCTGTCCGACAGCGACGAAGAGGATCTTGAAGTCGAACTGGCCGAGCTCTCGGCGATGGCCGAGCAGGCCGATATCGTGGCCAGCGGTCATCTCGATCAGTTGATCCGTGATCGGCTGATCAGTGCAGAAGAAGCCACTTCACTGATGAATGACAGCGCCTACGCCTACCGCATTGCCCGAAGCCTGATTGTCATGGCCCGGGTCACGTTTGGTTCACTGGAGGGGCTCGACATGGAATTGCAGGACCAGCTCAGCCTGGACCCGGATGAATTGCGCGCCATCCTGACCCAGGCCGATTCAGAAACGCAGGAAAAGGTCGATCCACCATGAGCGATTCATTACGCAGCAAACTGAAGAAATTCATGTCGCGCGATTACCGCGAGCAGGTCGAGAAAAGAGACAAGCTGCGCAAGATCCTCAAGAAGATGCGCAAGCAACAATCGGAATTGACGGACAAGCTCAGTGATGAGGCTGATCCGGACAAGCAGGATCAGTTGCGCACGAGGCTGCAATTGATCAGAGAGCAGCGCCGCAAGGGTATCAACCTGCTACGCGACCTGAAATCCCGGCCGGACAAGGATTGAACGCAACGGCCTCCATGCAGAGTGATTCAGTGTCGAGAATTCTCATGTGGGCAGTACCACTGCCACCAGGCAGGCCACCGCACGAATCATGTGTATTCCACGCACCTATGGATGGTCGGCATGACTGATGTTGCGGGCAACGACAAAGGCTATACGCATCTATGTTAGCGTGGTGGTGTTTGTTTGATCATGCCCGCTGTTCCCCATAGCGTTGACATTGCCGTAGTGATCCAGCCGGATTGCATGGTAGCCGTGCTTGTTGGTAGCAGGGCTTGACAACGATTACTCATCCACACTAGAAACTTGAACCAGCAGGAGGAACTTCATGAGACTGTATGCGAATTCAGTTTTGTTCGCGATCACGATGGGCGCACTTGCGTTTGCACATGCCGATTTGCCCCGCACCATATCTCACCAGGGTCAGTTGATTGATGAGTCGGGTGAACCGGTGGAAAACGAGACGCTCGACTTCACTTTCAGGCTCTATGACAGCGAGTTTGGCGAGAACGGTATCTGGATCGAGGAACAGCAGCTACAGGTTCGGGAGGGTTTGTTCAATGCCACTTTGGGTAGTGAATCGCCGCTCAATCTGCCGTTCGATGAGCAATACTGGCTGGGTATCACGATTGACGATGGCGATGAATTGACGCCCCGCATTCCACTCGATGCCACGCCTTATGCAATCAAGGCTCATTCCGTTCCGGATGGTTCCATTACCGGTGAAAAGCTGAGCTCGATGGGCGCGTCAGCCGGACAGGCACTGGTCTGGGAGGGTTCGATATGGATACCGCAAGATCTGGATGTCGATGAATCCAAATGGTCGATTGCCGATGATGGCATTTACTTCAAAGATGGACAGGTAGGCATCAATACCGATGCCCCCCAACATGACTTGCATATCATTCAATCGCCAACCTCTGCGGTTGGTGGAGTGACGTTATACCGGAGCAATCGACCCGATGAGTTGGAGTGGACCCTCTGGAACAGTGATGCGACCGGTAATTTTCATTTCAGGCATGAAGATAACTTGAGCGCCTGGATCACACCCGATGGAGAATTCAATGAAACCTCTGATCAACGGCTAAAGGCCGATATCGCAGGCATGGACGATGTCATCGCTAAAGTGATGTCCCTTGACCCGGTGCGGTATCGCTATCGGAGCAGTGACGATGAGACGATCGGCTTTGTCGCTCAGGATGTCAAGGAAATTTTTCCGGAAGTCGTCAGTCACGAAAGCACGGATGAGGTTTACGGCATTTCCTATTCCGGAATGTCGGTCATCGCAATCCAGGCCATTCAGGAGCAACAGGAAATCATAGAACGTCAGGAAGAGGCGATTGACCGGCTCACCGAACAGGTCGAGTACCTGATCGAAAACTCCTAGCGCGAGCAGTCACGGAGCCCCGCTCAGGGGCTCCGTGGCGTCTATTGCTAAACTTCTTTCGGGGCATTGCCCCCTCAGCGTCCACCGGGCTCGGCAAAACGGCCCATCCATTCCTCAACCTGGTTGTACCAGTAGATGGAGTTGTTGGGCTTGAGGATCCAGTGGTTCTCGTCCGGGTAATAGATCAGGCGCGATTCGACATCCCGTGACTGCAGGGTGCGAAACAGTTCGAAGGCCTGGCCGACCGGGACCCGGTAATCGAGTTGACCATGAATGATCAGCGCCGGGGTATCGAAGTTTTCCGCGTAGTAATGCGGCGAGATTTCCTGGTAGATCGAGGGATCGTCCCAGTAATTGCCGAAGCGCACCGAATGCACGGCAAAGTCGGCGGCCATCTGCGAATACATGTTGTAGACCGGAGCGTGGATCAGCAGGGTGTTGAACGGATGTTCGCGTCCGAGCAGGATGGATGACAGGTAGCCGCCGTAGCTGCCACCGCCGGCAACCATACGGTCATCGTCGATCCAGTCCTTGTCGGCAAACCATTCGGCCGCCGCGATGGTGTCGTTATAGGGTGCGGTGATCCAGTCGGGGTTGATGGTGTCGGTGAAATCCTGGCCCCAGCCCGGTGAGCCGTGGAAGTTGTGCCAGGCGGTCACGTAGCCCCATGAGGCAAAGGTCTGGGCATTCCAGCGGAAGTGAAAGCCATCGGTGATCGGGCTGTGCGGGCCGCCGTGAATGAGCAGGAACAGCGGATATTCCTTTGAATCATCGAAGTCGGGCGGATAGTGCACCCACATCTGGATATCGGCGCCGTCATGGCCGGTGTAGGTGACCGACTCGTAATGGCCCAGGTCGATATTTTCGAGTACATCGTCATTGATGGTGTCCAGGCGAAAAGCCGATCCGGTGGCTGGGTCGATACGTACCACCCGCGGTGGATAGAGAAAACTCTGATTGTTGCCGACCAGGGTGCCGTCTTCGGCAATCGACAGGCCACCGAAGTCGGTCTTGTCGGTCACTGCACGCACTTCACCGCTGTCCAGCTCGATATGGAACAGGCGGGTGGTGCCGTGGTCGGCAGCGGTTCCGAAAAAGCCGCTGCTGTCGGCCGCCCACACCAGGCCGAAGGGTGAACGATCCCAGTCGGCGGTGATGTTGCGCCGTTCTTCGGAATCCAGATCCATGACCATGATGTTGACGGTATCGGCATAGAAACCGGGAATGGCCTGGCTGCCCCAGGCCAGCATGCGACCATCCGGGCTGAACATCGAGTTGCCGTCGCCGGCTGCGTTGTCGGGGGTCAGATTTTCGGCGCTGTCATCGCCAATGCGGGCCAGAAACAAGTCGATCTCCGGGTCGACACCTTGTTCACTGCTGTCTGAGTTGAAGGCGATGTAGGTCTCATCGGGATGGATGTCGTAATTGCCGGTGCCCTGGGTCGAGCGCGGCAGTTCGCGGCCAAACGGCTGGGTGATCGGTTCGACATCGCCGCCCTCGGCGGGAATGCGAAACACATGCGCCTGGCGGTCCTCGTCGATCCAGTGATCCCAGTGTGAATAGGGCAGCGCATTCCACTGATGGGCCGAGACCTTGGAGTCGCGGTCGGACTGGATCTGCTCGGCCATTTCGTCCCAGTCCTTGTCCGGCCATACCCGGGCGATGAAATAGATGTGCTCACCGACCCATTTCAGCGCGGATACCCCGGTGGGGACCTCGCTGAGACGCTCGGCCTCACCGGGACCATCCATGGGCAGCAGGTAGATCTGACCGGCTTCGTCATCGCCGCGCCGGGCGGTGAACGCCAGGGTCTTGCCATCCGGGGAAAAGACCGGGTTGCCGGCGGATTGACCGGCAGAGGTCAGGGGGCGCTGCACGTCGCCATCGACCGAGAACAGCCACAGGCGGGTCTCGGACTCATCGCCGTCAACGTCATAACTGGTCACCGGCGCGACCACATGGCCACCGGTCGGCGAAACAACCGGCGAGCTGATTCGTTCCAGCTCCCACAGCACCTCGACCGACAAGGGCCGGCTGTCGTCGGCCAGTACCATCGTCGGCACAATCGCCGGCGCCAACAGCACCAGCACAAACAGAAAACACTTTCTCATCGTCATCATCGTTTATCTCTCTATCGGTTTTATTCTTGACTAAAAGCTTGTTCTCTCGCAGAGTCTTCAGTCCCGGTTTCGGACCCGCTGTCGCAGTGCAAACACAAAAAACCTTTCAACGCAAAGATGCAAAGACGCAATGGTTTTAATGGATTGTTTTAACTTGGCTTCATAGCGTCTTTGCGTTTCAAAGGTTTTTCTCCGCGCCTTTGCGACTCCGCGCGAAAAGATTTTTCAATACAACTCCAGTTTCTTGACGTCCATCGTATACGCCGAGGCCGCCGTGTCGTTCGAGACATCTTCGATGTTCAATTGTCCCTCCATCCAGAACGCATCCCAGATATCAACCATGGGAATCGGCTCTTCCAGGCGGCCGTAAATGATCTGGTTGGCCGGTGGCGGGGGCACATGAATGCAGGCGCCGAAGTAGGGCACCAGGAAGAACTCCTTGAGTTTGCCGGCCCCGTCGGTTTCGATTGGCACCACGAAACCGGGAATGCGCACATGCTCCCCGTCCAGTTCTGAAATGGTGCGAAAGGACTGGAAGGGCTCGGGCGCGGAAAAGCTGCTGTGGTCGACCTGGGCCGATTCCTCCAGCCAGGCATCGGCTTCGTCTTCAGGCATCAGCTCCAGCCACTCGAGCTCGCGCACCTCGGCCGAAGCCAGTGTCACCAGAGCCATCAGGACCACGGTCGTCAAGGTTCGGATGTAGTGCATATCCAGGGTTTGCATAAGGTAAGGTCCAGATTGTACTGACATTGAATGAACGGGTCGGGTTCACCTGCCTTGTTCACCACCCTTCCGTAGCGCCGTTTTGTAGGTAGGGTGGTGAACAAGGCAGGTTTTAGTTCCTGACCTGCATGCCGTCGGCCAGGGTGCGTCGATACGCCATCAGTGCCGGCACCAGGGCGATCAGCAAGCCGGCCAGCCAGATGCCGCCGAGCACCATCCAGACTTGACCGGCCGGCAGGCTGGCACTGATGTGCAGTCCCAGCCGTTCCAGCAGAAACGGCGCACTGATGCCCTGAACCACGAACGCCAGCACCACGCCCAGAACGATGCCGGCGGCGGCGATCAGGCCGGCTTCGAACACCAGCAGCCCGGCAATCTGCACGGGACGGGCGCCATTGGCGCGCAGGATGGCCATTTCGCGGCGGCGTTCGTTGAGCGTGGTCAACAATACCGTGAGCATGCCGAGCAGTCCGGCCAGCACCACAAGCCCGGCGACCACCCGCAAGACCTGTTCGGCCAGCCCGGTGATACGCCACAATTCCTGCAAGGTGATACCCGGCATGATGGCGGTCAGCGCCTCGGGGCGGTAATCGTTGATCCGTCGCTGCAGGCCGAACACGGCCGCGCGCGAGGTCAACCCGATCAGAATCGCGGTGATGCTGTCGGGCCGGAGCTCCTCGGTACGCTCGCGGGCCTCCTCGGCATCCAGGCCGGCGCCGGGGCGCTGCACCCCCTGCTCCCAGCCGATATGAATCGCCCGGTGGGCGGCCAGTGATATGTAGAGTTGCTGATCGACCGGTGTGCCGGTCGGCGCCAGTATGCCGCTGATGGTGAATGGATGGTCATCATGCTGCTGCAGGCTGACCCGGCCCCCGCCATGGGCCAGGATCACCGAATCGCCAACGTCGTAGTCGAGCTGGCGGGCGACCTGGTGACCGATCACCACCTCGAACAGATCGTCGAATTCCCGACCGGCGGCAACCTCGAGCTGCTGGCGGTCCGCGTAGCGGTAACGCTCGAAAAAGTCCCCGCTGGTGCCCATGACGCGAAAGCCGCGATGGGTGTCGCCGAGGGCCATGGGAATGGCCCAGTCCACCTCGTCCAGGGCCTGGAGCTGCTCGAAGGTTTCAATCGAGATGTTGTTGGTGGCATCGCCGATGCCGAATACCGAGTACAGCAGCAATTGCACCGGCGCGGTGCGTGCGCCGACGATCAGGTCGGTGCCCGACACCGAGCGATAAAATCCATCGCGCACCTCGGCGCGCATCTGCTCGACGATGACCAGCAGTCCGATCGACAGGGCAATGGTCAAAATCGTCAGAATGACCGCGAAGCGACGATTGAGCAGTGAGCGAATGGCCAGGCCGATCAGGTTCATGATTCGACCCCGGCGCGATTGATCTCGGGCAGGCTGATCCGGCGGTCGAAATGACGGGCCAGATCCTTGTCGTGGCTGACGAACAGCAAGGTGCTGCCGGCCTGTTCGACCTGGGCAAACAGCAAGTCGATGAACACCTGGCGACGATCGGCATCGAGCGCCGAAGTCGGCTCGTCGGCCAGTATCAATGAAGGCGAGCCGATCAGCGCGCGCGCCGCGGCCACGCGTTGCTGCTGACCAACGCTGAGTTCATCGGCGCGCCGGCCCCACAGCGCCGGGTCCAGGTCCATACCGGCAAGCAGCGCCTCGGCGGCCTTGACGATATCACCGGCACGATGCGCCCGGGCCCGGGAAAATCGGCATGGCAGAGTGACATTGGTGCGCACATCCAGCCACGGCAGCAGGTTGAATTGCTGAAAGATCACGCCGAGGTGTTCGGCGCGCAGGCGATCACGCGCCGGGCCGGACATCGACTCCACTTCCTGGCCGGCAAAGTGCAGCGAGCCGCGATCGGCCCGCACCAGTCCGCCGATCAGCGCCAGCAGGGTGGATTTGCCCGAGCCGCTGGGCCCGAACAGAAACAACTTTTCGCCGGTTTCGATGCGAAACGAGGGCAGTTCAAGCACGTTGTGATCCTGCCCGGGCCAGGCGAACTCGATATCCGCGATTTCCAGCAAGGGTTCAGTCATGCCTGTTGCATCGGTTCGTCATCAGCGCAGATCGATACGAGTCCGACCGGGCGTCAATCGGGCGCGGGTGGCCAGCGCTTCGGTCAAGACATCGATCCGCATTCTTTCGTTTGCGGGATAGTCGTCGAAAAGTTCCAGATCGATCCAACCCAGGCTGGCAGGATGGCTGCATTCCAGCCGCACCTTGATCCTGAATTCGGCATGCTCATGGCCGTGGTGATCAATGTCATGATGACCCTCGTCGTGACTGTGCCCGTGGTCATGATGATCCCCGTGGCGCTCGTTATGGTCGTGCCCGTCATGATCGTCATGGTGATGGCCATGGTCGTGACCTTCATCGCGCTCGAATCCGGGCGTGGCAATTTCGATCTTCTCGATACTGCATTCCGCGCGCGGATCGGCGATCAGCCAGCGGGCGCTTTCCAGGTCGGCGATCACGCGTTCAAGAGTCTCGGACTGCTCTTCGGTTCGTGGCGGATGCTCGAATCCAGCCAGGTTGACACCGGGAATATCCAGCTCGATATGAATCTCCCCGCCATCCATGGCCAGGCTGCCGGTGGCTTCACCATGGACATGGGCGCCGTGCTGACGCTGCAGCTCGCCGGCGATCAGGATCCCGGGCAGGCTGGTGAACAACATCAACAACATGATCGGTGGAAAATGGCGTTGCATGGTGATCTCCAGTGAGTCTAAGCAGTGTTATAATATAACATATTCAACGCGAGACCTTGTTGATGACTTATCGAGCCTGGCCTGACCGCCTGGGCATGTGTGTTGCCCTGGCGTGCGCACTGCATTGTGCCGGTTTGACTCTGGTTTTTCTGTTGTATCCAACCGTCTGGCTGAATCGCTCGTACTGGGAAAGCGGATTGTGGCACAAACTGCTCTGGCTGGAGTGGGGTCTGCTGGCCCTGACCTGGACAATGCTGCTCGCCGCCATGCTGGTCGGATGGTTGCGTCACCGGCATTTCGGCCCGGTCTTGCTGGCACTGATTTCAGCCGGAATTCTGACCGTACTGATCGCCACACCGCTGCACTTTTCAGGACGCTGGACTGCGTTGGCGGCCGCTGGAGCAGGATTGCTGCTCGCCGGCGCCCACTTCTGGAACCTGCATCTAGGGCGGTGCCACATGCAGACTGCTGTACAACAATATTTCTCGTGAGGCGACACTAGAGGAAAAAGTGTGCTTTAGCATTTCCTGAATTGTTTTTCTCTGCGTCTGTGCGCCTCTGCGCGAGTGAGCTTTTTTCGTTTGCTTCGCGACAGCGGGCTCGGGGGCGGGATTTGAACCGAAACCGATGTTGGCGCAAAATGTGCGCCTGATAACAATTATTCACCGATTACCGGGGACTGGAATAATCCATGCAAACCAGCTCGATTCATGGGATGTGGTCATCCCGTCTCGCTTTCATTCTGGCCGCTACCGGCTCGGCCGTCGGCCTGGGCAACATCTGGCGCTTTCCCTACATTACCTCCGAAAACGGCGGTGGGGCGTTCGTCCTGATCTATCTGCTGTGTATTCTGGCCGTCGGGCTGCCGATCATGTTTTCCGAGATCGTCATCGGCCGACGCGGTCGCATGAGCCCGATCAACTCGATCAAGGAACTGTCCGACGACGCCAAGGCCACGCGTGCCTGGATGGGGCTGGGCTTTCTTGGGGTGGCGGCCGGGTTCATCATCCTGTCCTTTTACTCGGTGGTTGCGGGCTGGACCCTGCATTACGGTTTCGCCTACTTGAAGGAATTGGTCGGCATGGGCGCACCGATTACCGACCCCGGCGAAACCTTCGACAATCTGCTGGCCAGCGCCGGTGAACTGACCTTCTGGCACGGCTTGTTCATGCTGATGACCGTTGGCGTGGTCGCCTTCGGGGTGGAAAAGGGACTGGAGCGGGCGGTCAGCATCCTGATGCCTCTGCTGTTCGTGTTATTGCTGATACTGCTAGGTTACGGCATGAATACCGGCAGTTTCCAGGAAGCGGTTGGATTCCTGTTTCGACCGGACTGGTCACAGGTCTCCGGGGGCATGATCGTGACGGCCATGGGCCAGGCCTTTTTCACCCTGAGCCTGGGCATGTGCGCCATCATGACTTATGGCGCCTATCTGCCGTCGGATGTAAACATTCCCAAGGTGGGCACCACGGTGGCCATTTCCGATACCGTGGTCGCGCTGATTGCCGGTCTGGCGATCTTCCCGATCGTGATCTCGTTCGGTATCGATCCGGGAACCGGCGGGGCCGGATTCATCTTCACCTCGCTGCCGCTGGCCTTTTCCGAGATGCCATTCGGAATCGCCTACGGCATGGCGTTTTTCCTGCTGCTGTCGGTGGCGGCCTGGACCAGTGCGATTTCGCTGATGGAGCCTGCCACTGCCTACCTGGTCGAAGCCACCAACCTGTCGCGCAAGAGCGCCGCCATGTGCGTGGCGGCGTTTGCATGGGTCTTGGGCTTGGCCTCGGTGTTTTCGTTCAATGTCTGGTCGGAGGTCACGATCGGGGGCGAATCGATCATGGATGCCCTGGACTACGTTGCATCCCAGGTCATGCTTCCGCTCGGCGGTTTGCTGACGGCCTTGTTTGCCGGCTGGGTGTTGTCCAGAAAGATCACCCGGGAGGAACTCGACGAGAAGATGCCTGACTGGGCGTTCAATGCCTGGCTCTGGTTGACCCGCGTGGTAACACCCTTGCTGATTCTCATTGTGCTGGCCAGTTTGCTGGGGATTGTTTGATGGTTGCAGCGAGCACGGCGCGTATGGGCGCTGGATGGCCTTCGCGAGTGCTCGCGGCATCGACCGGATCAAGTGCCTCGGCCAGTGAATGGAAGGGCATCCAGTCGGTGCTGCGTTGCTCTTCGCTGGTGGTCGGCGTGGTGTCGATGAGGCGAATGTCCTCGTAGCCGGCGGCATCCATCCAGTCGATCAACTGCGAAACGGTCGGCAGTGCATGCACGTTGCGCATATTGGCGTAGCGACCCTGAGGAACCAGTACATTTCGATCCTCGCCCGGGATGATCAGGGTCTCAAGCACCAGCTCGCCGCCCTGCGCCAGACGCCGGGCCAGGTCGCTCAGGTGGGCAAGATGGTCGCGGCGGTGGTAGAGCACCCCCATTGAAAAGACCGTGTCGAAACCCGTCATTCCATCCGGCAGGTCCTCGAGCCGAAGGGCCAGCAAGTAATTTTCGGCCGGGCCGGCGAAGTGGCTGATGGCCTCGTGCTGCATCACGAACAACTGGGTGGGATCGCAGGCGATGACCCGGGCTGCGCCGGCTTCGAGCATTCGCCAGCCGAAATATCCATTGCCCGCGCCGACATCCAGAACCTGCTTGTCCCGCAAGTCGATGGCGCCGGCCAGTCGATTCCATTTGAGGTCCGATCGCCATTCCGTGTCGATGTGAACACCACCAAGCTTCAGGGGACCCTTTCGCCAGGGAATGAGGGTTCGAAGCTGCTTGATGAGCGTTTCAGGCTGATCGACCTCGGCGCCGGCTTCCAGGCAACCATTGATGATTTGCCACCGGCGGTCGACCAAAGGCAGTTCGCTGATGGCTGCTTGCCAGCGTTTCAGATCGCCATGCCGGTCAAGATGACGGGCATGGGCCGACAGGGCCTGCTTGCTGATGTCGGGACCGAACGCCTCGGTCAGGGCGATGGAGAGCCGGTCGGTCAGAGCGCTGAACCAGTCAGTCGTCGAGCTTTTCGAGGATCGCTCCGACGATGTCATTCATGGTCAGAATACCCTCGAGCTGGTTGTTGCTGGAGACAATCAGGCGCTTGATGCCCGAGTTGACCATCAGCGACACGGCATGCCGGACTTCGAGTTGACGCGGCACGGACAGTGCCGGCTTGGTGGCGATGTCATAGACATTGACCAGGTCGACATCGCCGTCCTCTTCAATGATGGTGCGAAGTATGGTGGTGTAGGTCAGCATGCCGTAGGCATCACTGTCCGTGCGCTTCTCGACGACCAGCGATTTGACCGAGTGTTCGCGCATCTTTTTCATCGCCTCGCGCAACGTGGCCAATGGCTCGATCGTCACGACCTCGGGTTTCATCAGGTCATCGACCAGTTTGCGGGATTGTTCATTGCTCATGATCAGATCTCGTCTTCGATTTTCTGGGTGAATTGGCTCAGTTCGCGGGTATCGATACCGCCCAGGTGTTCCAGCGGAATGGTAAAGGCGATGCCGCGAGGGTCATTGTCCAGGTCGAGTTTCCTGGTCAGGCACTTGAGTACCTGCAAGGAGAGTTTCTTCTCGAGCACGAACATCAGTACCGACTGGGCGCCTTCGTAGGTCAGGCCGAAAAAGGTTTTCTTCTCGTCGCCGGTAATGCCGCGGGCGCTGAGCAGGGTCACGGCGCCGGCTCCGGCTTCGCGGGCAATGTCGACGGCCTCATCTTCCATCTCTTCGGCGAGGATGGCGACCAGAACGGAAAATTTCATGACGATTGACCTCTCTTGGCAAGCTGCTCGGCCACTATGGCGTACAGCATAACGGTGATGATGGGAAAAATGGACGCGAAAGCGATCAGGCCAAAGCCGTCGATCATGATGTTGCGCCCTTCGATATGGGTGGCCAGGCCAATGCCCAGCGCGGTAATCAGCGGCACCGTGACTTCCGATGTGGTCACGCCTCCCAGGTCATAGGCCAGCGCAATGATATAGCGCGGTGACAGCCAGGTCAGCACAATGACCACCGAATAGCCGGCAATGATGTACATGTGGATCGAGTCGCCGGCGATGATGCGATGCACGCCGATGGTGATGCCGATAGCCACCCCCAGTGCAACGATCATGCGGATGGCGTTGCCCCGAATCTTGCCCCTGGCGGCTTCCTCGGCTTTCCTGCCGACCGCAATCAGCGCCGGTTCGGCCATGGTGGTGGCGAACCCGATGGCGAAGGCGAACAGGTAGACGAACACGATGCGGTCATGAGCGATCAGTTGCTCGGCCATGCGCTCGCCGATCGGAAACAGCCCCAGCTTGAGTCCGACCACGAAGGCATACAGGCCGATGATGACCAGCACGAACCCGAAACTGACCATGGCCAGATGGGGAATGCGTTTTCTAATGACTGCGAACTGAAAGATCAACACCACCAGGATGATCGGCAACACGTCGCGCACCATGGTGGCCAAGTCCATCAATAGCCCGCTGACCGAGGCGGGTGCAGCGGTATCGGCATGCTCTTCCATGGCTCGAACCACCTCGGAGGCGTTCCCGGCCGTTTCGGCATCACCCAGGGTAAAGACGATCACTCCGTAGAGCTGAACGGTGATCATCGGCACCATCACGGCCAGGGCCACCAGCCCGAAGCCGTCTGTCAATGGATTGCGGCCGCGAATGGAGGCGGCCAGCCCCAGCCCCAGTGCTGCAATCAGGGGCACGGTGACGATGTTGGTGGTCACGCCGCCGGAATCATAGGCCAGGCCGACGATTTCTTCCGGTGCGAAGAAGGTCACCACGACCACGGTCAGGTAGCCGCCGATCATCATCCAGTGCAGCGGCAGGCCGAGAATGATGCGCAAGACCCCCACCGAAATCACCGCGCCGACCGAACTGGCCACCAGCAGCCGCAGCACCAGGGGGTTGATGCGCCCCTCGCTGATGATTTCGGCCTGCTCGGCCACCGCGATCAGCGCCGGTTCGGCGATTACGGCCGAAAATCCCATGAAAAACCCGAAGATCATCAGCCACGGCAGCGAACCCTTGGCCGCGAACTCGTCCGACAGGCTCTTGCCGATCGGGAAAACCCCCATTTCCAGGCCCTGCAGAAAAAGCGCCACCCCCAAGACCACGATCCCCAGTCCGACCATCATCGAGGTCAGGCCGTCGGGGACCTGTTGCAGCACCAGGAACTGGAATACACCCACCACGATGATGATGGGCAGCAGATTGCGGATGGAATGAATCAGCGTATCGAAGAATTGATAAAGCAGTTTCATCCCGAATCAGCCTGTGTGCCCATCATTGGCGATGTTGGTGGTGCGGTGCCGCGTCAATGGTAAGGCATCAGGCGATCTGGAGGGGCTTGCCCTGCGCTTTGGTGGCTCCGGTCGGGTCCACGCAGACCCGATTGCGACCGCAAGCCTTGGCCCGGTAGAGCGCCTGGTCGGCACGCCGAATCAATTCATCGACATTGCTGTCCTCATGCCAGGCGGCCACTCCCAGGCTGATGGTCAGGGGAATGCTGAGTTCGCTGACCGTCAGCGGCGTTTCTGCAATGGACCGGCGGATCTTCTCGGCCACGATTTGGGCCCGGGAGGCGTCGGTCTCGGGCAACAGGATGAGAAACTCCTCGCCACCCCATCGGGCCGCCCGGTCTTCCCGACGCAGGATGGTCTCGACTCGGCGCGCTACCTCACGCAGCACTTCATCCCCGACCGAGTGTCCGTGGCGGTCATTGACCTGCTTGAAATGGTCCAGATCGGCGAGCAGCACCGACAACGGCACACGATGACGGCGCGCCCGCGAGACCTCGCCTTCCAGTTGAGGTTCGATCGAGCGTCGATTGCTCAGTCCGGTCAACGGGTCGGTCAGGGCCATTTGTTCAAGCCGCTTGCGGTCCATGAAGGACTGGATCCGGATGCGATAAAGCAGCTCCGCTGCGATCAGCCCCACCCCGAGCATCATGACTGGCTCGATCAGTATGAATGACCATTCGGAAAACGGAAGTCCGGCCAGGTGCAACCAGACCAGAAAGCCGGCAAACGGCAGTCCAAAGAGCACCACCAATTCCGGTCCACCACGCAAGGTGACCAATGAAACGGCAAATGTGGCCAGGATCAGACCATGGATCATGCGACGCGGATCACCGTCGGCCGACAACAGGCTCGTCGCCAGAAGGCCAAATATCATCACCAGCACACTCAGGGCCAGCAATCTCAGCAGCACGGTGGCGCGTTTTCCGGCATTGGGGCTTGCACTCAGGATCAGTGTCACCACGGCCACGAAGACCGGCAGCACTCGCCACCACGCATGCTGAACCAGCAGCGCATCGGGCAGCTCCAGAATCCGCCACTCGATCAACTGGAAAGTCGAGACAAGAACAACCGTTAACACGGCCCCGATCAGTGCGAATTGGCGAGCCAGACGCTGCTCCTGCTGCTGAAGGGCTGGCAACAGGTGGGCGTCGATGTGCGTTGCATGCATCATTTGGCTTCCCCTTCCTGACCCGAAAATGACCGGGACAACCCCAAGCTATCGCGATCCGGAGTTCGGAAAGTTGTCACCGGTCAAAAAAGCCGTGATCTCAATCACCTTTTTCGACCGGCAATGTTGGCTGGATTGGACTTTCCCAGGCTATCTTGTTCAGGCTAGTGTTTATGGTTGGGGCGTGGCGAGTCGAGCATCTGCCTGATCCGCTCATCCTTGGACTCCCAAAGGACATTCAGCCACTCCTGGAAGCGGCGTCTGAAATCCGGATCGTTCTGGTAGTCGCCCCGGCGCAGCTCCTCGGGGGTGGGCATGATCTGGAAATCGACCCGGATCTCGGGAATGCGATTGGCAAACAGATCGCCCAGTTCGCCGGCCCCTTTCGGGTAAACGATCGTTACATCGACCAGGGTGTCGAGCGACTCGCCCATGGCGTCGACCACGAACGCCGTTCCGCCGGCGCGCGGTTTGAGCAGATGTTGAAACGGTGATTCCTGCTGGCTGTGCTTTTCGGAGCTGAAGCGTGTCCCTTCGACGAAATTGACCACCGATACCGGAATTTTGCGAAATTTTCTGCAGGCGCGGCGAGTCGCCTCGATATCCCGTCCGGCCAGTTCAGGCCGGCGCTGGATCTGGTCGCGCGAGTAGCGCTTCATGAAGGGGAAATCCAGCGCCCACCAGGCCATCCCCAGCAATGGCACCCAGATCAGTTGGCTTTTCAGGAAAAAGCGCAGCAGGGGCAGGCGCCGATTGAGCAGTTTCTGTAACACCGGAATGTCGACCCAGCTCTGATGGTTGCAAACCACCAGGAAATGACCCTCAGGCATGGGCTCGGGCAGACCCGAAACCTGCAGGCGGGTGTCGGTCAGTCGCTCGAACAGTGCGCTGTTGACGTCAATCCAGCTGGCCGCGATCGCCATCAGCCAGCGATCGAACACGACCCGCGCTCTTCTCCATCGCAACAGTACCTTGAGCAATGCGATGAACATCAGGGGAATGACATGAAAGACGGAATTCAACAGCAGCCCGCAAAAGGCCACCCAGACCCGCAACCACGGAGGAAGCCATCTCGATTTCACGACATTCGCTGCATTCATGCAGCACGGGACAACAAGGCCCGCGAGCCAATCAACATCATCAACAGCACCAGCAGGACAAGCGCCGTGGTTGCATTGACCGGCACCGCCAGCGCTGGCGGTGGCTGGCGTTCAAATGTTGCGAAGACTTCGGTGTTGTTGCTGATGGTGACGGTGAGCGGATTGTCCATGCTCTCGACATCGCCACTCCAGCCGGAGAACACCCAACCCTCGTCGGCGACGGCGGTGATCTCGACGCTATCGCCGAACTGATAATCGGCCTGCTCGGGACTGACATCAATGGAGCCGTCCCCCGACTCAACCAGCGTGACCAGGGCAAGCTGGCAGTCGAGGATGTTTTCCTGAAGCTCAGCAATCATCGCGCTGGATGCCTGGGCCTCTGCATTGGCCGGGTACACTGCCACGGCCGTGGTCACACTGCCGGCCTCGATTCCCAACGAATCGCCGATCAGGGCAATGAAATGAAATTCTCCGGAGGTGTTGCCGGAGTCGTCGGCGCCGACCGTGACGGAATTGAATGTGTGCATGACAACCGGATCGGTCGAGGAGGGATTCACCACCACCGATGGCAGGGAAGCACCGGTTGCGGCAAAAGCCAGGTCGTTGTCCGCGTCGACCTGGGTCTCGGTAAACGGGGAATCGAAGCCTCCGATGCTTGCGCTCGCGTCGGCGACAGCACCGTCGGTCGTGGTGGAAACTTCCCCTTCGTAGGTGGTGACCACACACACCGGGTCACCGAGCTGTTCATCGGTGTCCGGTTCCGGCTGTGTTTCGAATTCAACCAAAAGCCTCGCGACCGCCGTTGCGGTGGACTCGGGCGAGTCCTCGTCTGCAACTGTAGTGGCCACCGCGAGAGTTTGGGCAGGTTGCGGCGAATCGGGCAGGGCTCGAATGCCTTGCTGGTGCTCGACCAGTTCACCGTTTTCGTAGTAGCGAAATTCACCATCGACCGGCCTGAGTTCGGCAGCCTGCAGTGTGCAGACAGCCATCAGCATGGCCAGAAAAACGAATGAGGTTGCGACACGGCGCACAGTGATGAAATTCATTGATGACCCTTTTTTGAATGCTGGTTATTCGTATGCTGACATTCTGGACCGGGTCGGGACCAGAAAGCAAACCGCACAGATGAGCCGGTTTCCGGTCGCGGAGTCCCCATCCGACCAGGCATTGAGCAGGGTGGTGAGGTTCTGTGGGCGGGCCGTGTTCCCTTGCCTTGATATTCGCGCTGTTTCGATCTCAATATACCCGCTCGCAAAGCGCAAGACTATACTTCGCACAAACGAAGCTAGTGTTCCCCGCCCATGAAATCCGATCCCTCATCGACCAGCCAACGTGACCGCTATCCCGACGCCCTGCGAGCCGGCGCCTTGCTGGTGGTGGTGTTCGGGCACTGGATTGCCACCCTGCCCAGGCTGGAGGACGGACAGTTGGTGGCCACTGACCATATCCTGGATCTGTGGTTTGCCGCCGGGGTGATGACCTGGGTCGTGCAAGTGGTTCCGTTGTTCGTGTTTGTCTCGGCCGCGGTCAGCGCCGACGGTGTTTCGCGCCGACTGGCCCAGGGACACGATCAGATGCATTGGTGGGCCGGGCGCGCGCTGGGCCTGGCCCGTCCCACGGTGACCTACCTGGCGGCACTGACCGCCTTTGCGCTGATCTCCATGTACACCGGCGGGCGTCTGCTTAGCCCCTTCAATCACTCGCTGACCGTGCACCTGTGGTTTCTGATCATGCTGATCACGGTGCAAGCCCTGCTGCCCTTGTCGGTGGAGGCCGACCGGCGATATGGCCTGAAAGCCGTGGTCG
>SLKT01000172.1 GCA_007134485.1 Wenzhouxiangella sp.
AATCTCTCATCAATCCAGTCTCCCTAAGGCTTCAAGCCCCTGTGGTTGTCGTGAAAAATCGGTTTCCAGCGCAAGGCCACTGGCATTGATCCTTTCCGGATCATCCGTTAGATGAATAAACGCCTTCCATGCTGAGTAAAACGCAAACAGGCCAAAAGGCAGGACACATTGATCGCCCGGGTCCGTTCAGGATGAATTCGGGCCGCGCAGCTTTCTGTCTGCCAGATTTCCGCAATGCGTGTCGACTCCGGGTGTCCTGTCTCCAGCATCAATTGCGTACTACCCGGTAGAGTCAGTTTTTTTGATGGTCCTTTTTTCTGGGCCAGGTTTTTTTATTCGCCGGGAGGCTTGAATGACGATTGTGCAATTGACACGCCGTATCCTGACCGGATGGCTGCTCGCCACCAGCCTTTTTGTATTGGCGCCTCCGGCGATCGCCGACGACCTCGTCACCATTGAGGGCACGATCACCGAGTCGGGTTCTGGCGCCCCGCTGGAAGGTGTGACCGTGGTGGTCAGTGGCTACGGCCTCGCCTGGGCATCAAGCACCCTGGGACAAACCACAACCAGCGCTTCGGGCACCTTTTCAGTCTCGTTCGCCCTACCAGGTCAGCAGACCCGAAATATTGTCGTCGAAGCTGCCGGGCCGTCACATGCGCCGGGTCGCTACAACGGCAGCGCCGAGAACGGCTGTTACTTCAGATGTGGGGACACGTCCGGGATGTTCTCGGTGAGCGCGGGCGATACCGTCTCCAACGTGGATTTCGAGCTCGAGCCCGGCGGCGGCACAGTAGCAGGCACCATTACCGATGGCAGCACTGGATCAGAACTGGACAACGCTTATGTTGAACCGTTAATTTCAACCGGAATGCCCTACAGCCAACACTTTCGCGCGATTTCGGACTCCAGCGGCAACTACCAACTGCCATTTGCTCTCCCACCTGATGAGTATCATTTGCGATCGGGTCCGGGGCCAGGCGATAACTATGTCATTCAGGCCTGGCAGGGCTTTCCATGCCAGCACGACAGTTGCCCGATCCTGAATACCGATACCGTCGAGGTCAGTGCGGGTGTCGTTACAACCGACATCGACTTCGCCCTGCAGCCCGGCGCGACCATCTCCGGGACGCTGGACCCGGCAGCCGACCCGTGGCGTCTTCCTCGGCTATTCGACGCCATCGGAGTCGGTGTTGTCCTCGACATGTACTTGCAGGAGGGGCAGGCGGAGTGGCACTTCGATGGCCTTTCAGGTGGCAGCTATTACCTGGAGGTGGGGTCGCTTTCAGAGTCCCCATTCATGCGAAAACTGCACAACGGATTGCCCTGTCCCGTTGGTGGTTGCAATCGAGCGCGGGGAAATCCATTGACCGTTCAACCCGGCGCCACCAGGACCGGGGTTGATTTGACCCTGGACCTTGGTGGATCCGTCGCCGGCACCATTGTCGATGCTGCCACGCAGGCCACTCCGCCCGTGATCGTGCCCGGGACCAATTCCCATATAGGCCATTACGACGTGATCAACGCCGCGGGCACGGTTGTGGGTGGGGGGACCATTTTCAAGGATGATGGTGAGGTCGTACTGAGGCCCTCGAGCGGCATTCCACCGGGCGACTATTACGTACGGACTTTTAATAACTGGCTGAACAATGGCATCGGGTCTGTTCACCCCAGCCTGGGCCGAGCGGTGATCGAAGGGTACAGTGATGCGGTTTATCCGGATATCGCCTGTGCCGGCATGGACTGTGATCTCGATGCGGCAACACCGATTACGATCAGCAACAATGAACTAACCGAAATCACTATCGGGATCAAACAAGGCAGCAATATTGCCGGTAGTATCGTCGACCAGGATACCGGCGCATTGATCGGCAATGCTGTAGTCAAACTTGTTGATGCCCAGAACCGCAAGCTGGCCGCGACCCATACCGACAACAACGGCGAGTTCACTTTCGGGGCTTTTCCAAGCGGGGAGTACTACCTTCGCACAGCGATGTCCAGCATACCTGGCCCGGGATCTTTTTCTCGTTTTCAGAACCCCTATTTTGATCGTGTGCATGGTGCTACCGACAGGTGCTCGGAACTGCTCTGCGAGCCAACGGACGGGACAGCGATCACTCTCGATGGCAGCAGTGATGCGGACCCGATCATCCTGGAAGTCGAAACCGGTCCGGTGATTCGAGGGCAAATCATGGACGTGACCACCGGACTGCCCATCAATGGCGGCTATGTCCAGGTCTTCAACGACCAGGGCAACCTGGTTGGAGAATACAAGGTCAACACGACCACCAGCTTCTACCAGACAACCGCACTGGAAGCGGGCACCTACACCCTCAATCCGGTTGTATCCCCAGCCTTCAACGCCGTGCCCCAATCATCATCGCCCGCTTCGCCCAGCCAACTGATGTCGTCCCATGAATCCGGTGGAAACGTGCTCACCACAAGCGGGACCAGCATCACCATTGGCAAGGAAGACGTGCAGGCCAACACTGCGGTTGTGGACAGCTTCCTGGATACGGTATTTACCAGCCGGTTCGTGGAATGAGGTGCGGCATGGGCACGGTGCATGAAGCCCATCACCTCCATGGTCAGCCCTATGCAGCGCTGGACTGGACCGAGTCTGCCAAACACCTCAGCATCCGCCTCGGAGATGGATCCGACTCAATCAGACGCCTCGAGATCGCAGAGCTAGAACAGTAAGCAGATGTCCTCCGACTTGATCCAACCTCGTAGTACTTGGGTGAGAAGCAATAAAACTCATTCAAATACCAACCGTAGGGAGATTCCAATGAAAGTTCTGACCGCTTTACTTTTCCTGCTGGCCACCACTGTGGCCAGTGCCGATACCACCATTACCTACCAGGGCCAGCTACAGGACGGCTCCGGGCCGCACAGCGGCAGCGTGGATATGGTGTTTGGACTCTTTGATGCCGAAACCGGCGGTTCATCGGTTGGCTCGGCGGTCAGCGCCGGCAACATCGCCGTGAATGACGGCCTGTTCCAGGTGGAACTGGATTTTGGCAATCAAGCCTACGAGAATGGCCTGTACCTGGAAATCGAGGTCGACGGCGAAACCCTGTCCCCGCGCCAGCCGATTACCGCCGCACCGCTGGCGGTGCGTACCCTGTCCGGGGGTGGGGGTGGTGCCAACTGGAGCGTGTCCGGTGACGATATCTACTTTGACGACGGCAATGTGGCCATCGGCACGGACGATGCCGCGGGGCACCGTTTGCGGG
>SLKT01000205.1 GCA_007134485.1 Wenzhouxiangella sp.
ATGCGCAACCTGCGCAAGGCCACTGCCCACCTGTCCGAATGGGTGCTCGATACCGGTGATGACCACTACGAGCTTGAAACCCACTACCTGCAGAACCTGACTCAGTGGAACCGTTACGCAGAACATGCTGCGGCCGCGGTCGGCGGGTCATGGACCCATCACAAGCGCGTTGGAGAGGCCGGATCCGTATACACGCCCATCGAGCCCGAGTACCAGCGAAAGGCCATGGCCTTTATCGATGAACATGTCTTGAGCACGCCGCAATGGGCGCTGGATGTGGACATGCTGCGTCGCCTGGAACATGCCGGCGCGGTCGAGCGCATTCGCGCCTACCAGGAACTGGCCGTGCAGCGCCTGCTCAACCACGCCCGCCTGGCGCGCATGATCGAGCATGAAGCGTTCCTGGGCGATGCCACCTATCGCCCGGCCGATATGCTCGACGATACCCGCGCCATCGTCTGGAAGGAACTGGGCAATGGCCAGTCCATCGACACCTGGCGGCGCAACATGCAGCGCGCCTACCTCGAGCAGGCCCATTACCTGTTGCACCAGGCCGAGTCCGAGCACTGGCAACCGCCGGCTTCGGGCAACCTGAGGGTCGGCTCAAATGATGACCCGCCCCTGAATGCCGATTTGCATATCAGTCAGTCGGATATTCGCCCATTGATCCGCGAGCAGCTCGGCCTGTTGCGAGATGAAATCGATCAGGCCCTGGATGGCGGCATCGATGACCGGATGACCCGCATCCACCTGGATGATACTCGGCGCAGGATCGAATCTGCTTTGGGGCCATAGCTCCGTTTGATTCACCACTCATTTCCATGGAGTCGCCAGGCCGCGTATACGGGGTCTCTCGTACGAAAACTTGAAGTATGTTGTCACAGCTTTCTTGATTTTCACGTTCTATTGGGTAAGACAACAATCGTTTCTTCAAGGGAGATTTAATGAAACACGCTTGTTCATCAGGTGCGCAGGCGGTTACGGCTGCAATCTTTTTGTTGATCTTGCTGCTTTCCGTAACCGCAGTGGCTGGAACACCGGCCACCATCACGGGAACCGTTACCGAGTCCGGAACCGATGATCCTCTTGAAGATGTCACCGTGGTGATCAGTGACACTGGGCAGCACTGGCTCCAGAGTTTCGTCGGAGAAGGGGCCACCAACAGCTCGGGCCAGTTCTCGATCGAAATCCCGATGGACCCTGGACAGAAACGTGAAGTGATCGTCGAGGCGGCCGGGCCGGAACATGCCCCGGGCCGATTCAACGGTGTGTCCGACAGTGGCTGTTACTTCAATTGTGGTGGGACCGAGGGCGTCTTTACGATTTCTGAAGGCGACAGCCCGGTTGCGGACCTGGTGCTGGAGCCCGGCGGCGCCATTGCCGGAACAATCACCGATGCCACCACCGGCGATGTGCTGGAAGACGCCTATGTCGAGCCTCTGCGTGACACGGACGGGTTTGGATTCAGTACGCATTTTCGAGCGACCAGTGACGGCGACGGTGACTATCAGTTGCCGCTGGCCGTGCCAGCGAGTGATTATTTTCTGCTTGCCGGGCCTGGGTTGGGTCAGAACTACGTCATTCAGGCCTGGGAAGGTTATCCCTGTCAGAGGGAGAGTTGTCCGATTTTCAATACCGACAGTGTCACCGTGACCGCGGGTGGAGTCGAGACGGATATCGATTTCGCATTGCAGCCTGCCGCAACCCTGTCCGGCACACTGGAACCATCAGATACCGTGAGGCTATTGCGCCTTTATGCTGCCGATGGCGTTCGGGACTTGGAAAGCGTGTTTCTTTTTCCTGGTATACCAGCTTGGGAATTCCAGGGCCTGGCCGGGGGCAGCTATTACCTGGAGATCGGGCCGGCCCAGGATCAAGGGCCTTTCGTGCGAACGTTGCATAATGGCTTGCTTTGTCCATTCGGGGGTTGCGACCGTGGCCAGGGCGCACCCCTGACAGTTTCCCCGGGCGCCACGTCTTCCGGTCATGATTATGAACTCGAAGTGGGTGGCAAAATTGCCGGCACCATCATCGATGCCGACACGCAGGAATCGCCAACCGTGGACGGTTCCGGCGATCTGGTCGGCTTTTACGATGTGCTCGACGCCGACGGCAGCGTCGTCGAGGGCGCCGCGATCATGCACGACAGCGACAAGGGCAAGGTGATCATGCAAGAGACTCGTGGCATTCCGCCCGGTGAATACTTCGTTCGCACTTATCAGAATTGGCAAGGCATGGGCATTGGCTCCAAACTTCCAGGTTTCCAGACCAGCCATGCAAGTATTGCCGGCTATTCCGATGCGGCTTTTCCTGATGTCGATTGTGCTGGACTGGATTGCGACCTTTCAGCCGCTACACCGATCACGGTTTCGATTGATGAACTGACCGAGATCACCATCGAGGTCTCTCCGGGCAGCAGCATTACCGGCAGCGTCGTGGATGAAACGAACGATGAGCCGCTCGCCTCTGCCGTGGTCAAGCTGGTCGATGCAGACAACAACATGCTGGCCGCGACGCATACTGACGAGAACGGTGAATTTGCCTTTGGAGGTTTTCCCGCCGGGTCCTATTACTTGCGTACGGCCATGTCCAGTGAGCCCGGCACTGGCTGGAATGCCGCCTTTCAGAATCCTTACTTCGATATCGTGCATGGTGCTGCATCGCGGTGTTCGGAGCAGTTGTGTTCTCCAGGTGATGGTTCGGCCATCAATCTGGATGGCAGCAGTGACTTCGGACCTGTCGAGTTGAGAGTCGAATCCGGGCCGGTCATCCGCGGTCAGATCATCGATGTGGCCACCGGTTTTTCCATCAACGGTGGTTATGTCGAGGTTTTCAACGCGCAGGGGCAACTGGTCGGAGAGTACAAGGTCAATACCCAGACTTCGCTTTTCCAGACGACCGCACTGGAGCCCGGCATCTACACCGTCAACCCGGTCGTTTCAACGGCCTACACGTCCGTCGCAGATGCTGCACCGCAACCGACCTCCCGGACGCCGATGGTGGGGATCGAGACAGACAGTGAACCACGCAGTGGCGCCGG
This sequence comes from Wenzhouxiangella sp., assembly GCA_007134485.1. GTDB lineage: Bacteria > Pseudomonadota > Gammaproteobacteria > Xanthomonadales > Wenzhouxiangellaceae > Wenzhouxiangella. The sequence continues at coordinate 3,041 of SLKT01000205.1, forward strand.
ATCGACCGTTACCGTCGGCGAGGAGGATGTGGACTTCAATGCAGGCGTGGTTGACAGTTTTGTCGATTCAATCTTCACTAGCCGTTTCGAGCATTGACCGCAGGCAGTAGCTGGATCACTTCCCTGGCTGCACGCGCGCCCGAGCG
>SLKT01000078.1 GCA_007134485.1 Wenzhouxiangella sp.
ACCTGTTGCTCGTTGAGCTGACGAGTGCGCTCGGCCACCTTGGCTTCGAGTAACAGGTTGCGCCGTGCCTGATGACGACCGCCGATCCAGAGCAGGGCCGGAATCATGGCGACAAACAGCACGGCGGCCGCGCCCAGCATCAGCGGGCTCAGGTACCAGGGGGGTGGTACGTTGAATCGAAAGGTCTCGGTGGAGGCGATGCGGCCGAAGCTGTCACGCGCTTGCACCCGGAATTGGTATTCACCCGATGGCAAGTGGGTGAACTCGCGTTCCGGCAGGGTATGCCAGTCGGACCAGGTGGCCTGGACGGGCATGAGCCGGTAGCGGTAGCGGGTGCCTTCCGGCCAATCGAAGGCCGGTGCGGCAAACTGGAAAGACAGCGGAAAGTCCGCCACCCGATCCAGGATTGCCGGAGGGTTGTCGGGATCCAGGGCCAGGGTTCGTGAGCCGGCAAGCGCACTGCGCCACGAGACTTCCAGTTGGCCGGCGCCGATCGGGGTCTCGGCCAGGTCGATCTGGTAGAGCGCATCGGAGCCACCCACCCAGACATGGTTGCGGTCAGGGTAAATGACATAGAACTCCACATCCGGTAGCCGTCCCAGTTGGGCATCCAGCGGATGGGCCTGACCGTCGGGGCCAAGCCGGGCCACGCGCAGACGGTCGGTGATGCCGTCGGTGGCGATCGACCAGACCAGGTCTGCCTCGGATTCGAGCAATCGCTTGCTGCCGGTCATCGGTTCGGTCAGGTATTGGCGCAGATCTTCGCGCGCAACCACGCTGCCGTCTTCCAGCCATTGCCAGATCCGGTCGGGTGATGCGATCAGTTGCTGGCGCTCGTTGATGAGGAAAGTGAGGTCACCCCCGGGTTGCTGGTTGCCGGGTTCAGGAAACCGCCAGCGCACTTCGGCGCTATCGGGATCAATTCGATACAGTCCGTCCAGCCAGGTTTCCAGCCACAGCAGGCCCTCGTGGTCGACATTCAGGCGACGTCCGGGCGCGGGCAGGTGGATGAACTCGGTGGGGGTATAGGTGCCGTTGTTCCAGTGCAGGTAGCCCAGTCCATGGTCGTAAGTGGCCACCCACACGCGGTCGGGCTGTGATGGCACGACCGCGGTATCCATACTCAGATAACGCTCGGAAACGAGCTCGAGGTTGTGCCCGTGAATTTCATAAATTCCGTAGGAGCTGGAGGCGAGCAGGACCTGCAAGCCATCGGGCCGCGTCCAGGGTCTGAGCGACCAGACTTCGGAATCGATGCCGGGGATCGGTTCGAAGCGTCCACCTTCGAGCACGAACAGGCCCAGTGTGGTGCCGACATGCAGACGCCCGGCGAGTCGGGCCACGCTCAGCGGCGCGCCGTCCAGTCCGGTGCGCAGGTCCCAGCGACTGATCGCTGATTGCAGATCGAGTCGGGCGATGCCCGAATCCAGGGCGATCCACAGTCCGTCGTCACGATCAACGAACAGATGGCGCAAGCGGTTGTCGGGCATGCCGCGGTCACGGTCAATGACCTGGTAGTGTTCATTTTCCAGGTCGACCAGCACCAGTCCACCGCGCAAGGTGGCGAAGGCCAGCCGTCCATCCGGCAATTGGGTGCCGTGATAGATCTGGTGTTCGGCAAGATAGCGGCTGGATTCGGTGTCAAGGTTTTCAATGGTTTGAGAGTCCGGGTCGAAGATGCGCAGCCCTGCCTGGCGAGTGCCGATGACCAGCCGCCCGTCACCGGTTGGTAGCAGGGCGTAAACCGACCGTTCACCGACCGCATCGACGAGAGGCTTGTATGCGCGATTGTGCAGTTCGGCCAGACCGGCAGGGTGAATATCGGTATACAGGCGGCCGTCGATCAGAAACGTTCCGCCGGCGCCATGTTCTTGATGCGGATGAACTGAAATCTCGTCGCCTCCAAAGCGAAAGAGCGCCTGGGGCGATGAGAAGTACCAGTCATCACCATCTACCAGTACCTGCCAGACATCCGTGAACGCCGGGGCATCCGCGGGCAGGCGATCAACCAGCGAGACATAGCTCAGCGAGCCGTCCTCTTGCGCATGCAGGTAGCCGAAGTCCGCTTGCAGTCCGACCAGAATGCGACCATCCCGGGCGCGGGCCAGCGACCGGACCGCCATCCCGGGGGTGACCGGAACCTGTCCCCAGCGCGCACCATCGAAGGTCAGCACCAGACTGTCGTTGCCGAAGTACATGACGCCGTCGAGCCCCTGGGTCACCGCCCAGTTCTGGGTGCCGGCTGAATAGTCGCGGGGTGAATAGAACGAGATGAATGGCAGGCCTTGCTCGACGCTTCGCGCCTGGTGCGGGACGAACAGTGCGATCGTCGCGATCGTGATCAATGTAACCGCACGCCATGTGCCGCCCATGGGCCGCTTCCCCTCGGTTGAATAACGAAGCCAAGGTGAGCATAGCACGTGGAGAATCGATGCCAGCCGCCCTCGAACTGCGAATGAAACTTCGATCAGGCTGCTTGCTGTCCGAGACGCTCTTTGCCCGACAGCAGTGCGATCAGATTATCGTACCTGGCCTTTCTCAGGATTCCCTGGTCTTGTGTCTCGGACAGGGTTTTTTCGATCAATTCGGGCACGATGACCGGCACCTGCGAATGATCGGCGTTTTCGATGATCACCCCCGGATTTGAAAAGCAGACCATGGGTTGAACCGGGATGCTCAGACCGTGGCTGAGCAGCCAGCGATCCAGTGCGTCGACCTGGGCTCTGACCTGATTGACCGGATTATCCAGCGCATTCCAGCCGGGGCGGCTGCCACAGCCGGCCCTTCGGGCTGTCTGCCATTGCCTCTTGTCGGGGTCGACATAAATGATGCCGGGGGTGTTCTTGACCTCAATGACGCTGATGCCGTTTGGTCCGACCACGATGAAGTCGAGTTCTCGTTCGCCATTGGGCAATCGCGGATCGGGGACCATGACCTGGTTGAACAGCACATGGTCTTCGGGTAGGGCCTTGAGCGCCTTGAGCGTACGCACCTCGCCTTCCACCCCGCTGAGCACATGGGCAGGAATCGAGGATCCTCCGGTAATCGCGGCAAAGAATAGCGCCATGGCGCCGATACCGGCCAGCATGATGCCCAGTGGCGGCATGACCAGGTATCCACCGGCGGTCACTGCGGCCACGGCCAGCAGCCCCAGTCCCAGTCGTTGGCGTTGACGACGTCTCAACGCCGTCATCTCGCGACGATGATGCGCCAGCGGCGCATACTCGGTCAGAAATCGACAATCAGCCATCCGGCAATTGTGCCACACTCGTCCCTTCAGCCCACTCCCCCCTCATCTTCACAAATACGGCGAGAACAACCAGCACACCGAATCCCGCAACCGGACCGGCAACCCGCGACCGTCGACTTCTTCCAGTGTCACTTCGCTGCCGGATTCAAAGGCATGGTCGAAATACTCGATCAGGCCAGAGGCGAATTCGCGCCCGTAAACCTCGACTTGCAGCTCGAAGTTCAGCCGCAGGCTGCGCGGGTCCCAGTTGGCCGAGCCGACCAGGCTGTAATAACCATCGACGATGAACAGCTTGGCATGGTTGAATGGTGGTGGCTGGTACACCACCCTGGCTCCGCGGAACAGGATTTCCCAGAGCATGTTGCGGGTCGCCCAGTGCACGTAGGGCAGGTTGTTTTTCTCCGGCAGAACCACGCTCACACTCACGCCGCGAACGGAGGCTGCCTGAATGGCGCCGATCAACTCGCGCGGGGGCAGAAAGTAAGGGGTCATGATGCGTACCGAGTGGCGCGCTTCGGCAATGGCGGCGGTCAGCAACATGGTCAGGCGGTCCAGATCCTCATCTGGCCCATCGGCCACGGTCCGGCACAGCAGTGTTCCGGTCGGTGGCGTGGACAGCCGCGGTGGCGCATCTTCGTTCCCGGTGGCGAAGGTCCACAAACGCAGGAATTCCTCGCGCATCTGTGCGACTGCCGGTCCTTCGATGCGGAAGTGCACATCAGCAGTGGGACGGGGATTGGAATCGAGCTCGAGGCAGTGCCGGTCACCAATATTCATGCCGCCGGCAAAGCCGATCCGGTCATCGATAATCAGGGTCTTGTGGTGGTTGCGCATATTGATCGCCAGCGAAGGCGGAAACAGGCGCGGAGCCAGAAAGCGTGCCACCTTCAATCCGGCCCGCCTCAGACGCCGGCTGCTCTTGGGCCAGGAGTACCAGTCGCCGAATCCATCGAGCAGGACGCGCACATCCACGCCTCGCCCGGCCGCCTTGCTGAGCGTCTCGGTAAAGGTTTGTCCGGTCCAGTCATTATCGAGCAGATAGGTGGTCAGAAGCACATGAGACCGGGCTGAGGCGATGGCTTCCAGCATGGCCGGATAAGCCTGTTCGCCGTTGACCAGCGTGTCGACTCGATTGCCATCGGACAACGCATGTCGGCTCAGGCCTTGACCGACTTGAGCGAGGTTTCGAAATTGTGGCTGCACCGAATCCGGGATGGCCTCTAATGCGGCCAGTCGATGGCCGCGCTCGTAGCCGAGTCGAAAGCCGGTCAATCCCAGATCACGGGCGCGTCCGCGCACCCGGTTCAGTCCAAAGAACAGGTATAGCACCGGCCCGGCTACCGGTGCGAGAACACAAACCGCGATCCAGCCGAAAGCCGCACGAGAATCGCGCTTGTAAAGCAGCGCATGCACGGCGGTCAAAGGCGCCAGGATGGCATGGAACAGGATCAGTATCAGGGTTTCGGGATTCAGGGTCGAGATGGCCGGTGTGGTCGTATTGGCATGATATCGGCAATATCGGCCGAGCGTGCCGGCTCAATAATCGGGGGTGGGGATGCATCCTCACGCGCTCTGCGTTAGACTATGTATCTTTCTATCCGAATCAAAAGATAAATACCCTGAAATGAGCGCATACCTGTTTACTTCCGAATCCGTTTCCGAGGGTCATCCAGACAAACTGGCCGACCAGATTTCCGATGCCATCCTGGACGCCATCCTGACCCAGGACCGCCATGCCCGCGTGGCCTGCGAGACATTCATCAAGACCGGCGCGGTCGTGGTGGGTGGCGAAATCAGCACTACCGCCTGGGTCGACCTGGAAGACCTGATCCGCCAGGTTGTCAACGATGTGGGTTACAACTCCTCGAAGGTTGGCTTCGACGGTCAGACCTGCTCGGTGATCAACATGATCGGCAAGCAATCGCCGGACATCGCCCAGGGTGTCGACCGGGAGATCCCGGAAGATCAGGGCGCTGGCGATCAGGGGCTGATGTTCGGTTATGCATCGAACGAAACCCCGGAATTGATGCCGGCGCCGATCTTTTATGCGCATCGCCTGGTCGAGCAGCAGACCCGGTTGCGCAAGCACAGCGACAATCCGCTGCCCTGGCTGCGCCCTGATGCCAAGAGCCAGGTGACCCTGCGCTACGAGGACGGCAAACCGGTGGCCATCGACGCGGTGGTGCTGTCGACTCAGCATGATCCGGGCATCGAGCTTGACGAAATCCGTGAAGGGGTGCGCAAGCACATCATCGATCCGGTGTTGCCGAAAGAATGGCTGCACAGCAACACCCTTTTCCACATCAATCCGACCGGCAAGTTCGTCATCGGTGGTCCGGTGGGCGATGCAGGTCTGACCGGGCGCAAGATCATTGTCGACACCTACGGCGGCATGGCTCGCCATGGCGGGGGTGCCTTCTCGGGCAAGGATCCATCCAAGGTAGACCGTTCAGCCACCTACGCGGCCCGCTATGTGGCCAAGAACGTGGTTGCGGCCGGGCTGGCCGACAAGTGCGAGCTGCAGGTCAGTTACGCCATCGGGGTGGCCGAGCCGACCTCGATCTCGGTGACCACCTTCGGCACCAACAAGATTCCCGAGGAACAGATCGAGAAGCTGATTCGCGAGCACTTCGATCTGCGTCCCTTTGGCATCATGAAATCACTGGATCTGTTGCATCCAATGTACCGGCAGACGGCCACCCACGGTCATTTCGGCCGCCATCCCGAGCAGAGCTCGGCCATGGTCATCCGGGATGGCAAGAAATACGAGGATCACTTCACGACCTTCAGTTGGGAGAAAACTGACAAGGCCGACGATCTGCGCAACGCCGCCGGGATCTGATTACCGGAAAGCGGGGCAGGAATTGCCCCGCTACTTTCCCGCTTCCCTTTTTCAAACAAGCTTCAAGAGGATTTTTCAAAATGAGTGCCAAAGCAGAAGATGTACGCAAGGGCGTGTTGTTCGACGACTCCATCTCGCCGACCGACCACGATTACGTGATTGCCGATCTCGGCCAGGCCGACTTCGGACGCAAGGAAATCGCCATTGCCGAGACGGAGATGCCCGGCTTGATGCAGACTCGTGAAGAGTTTGCCAAGGACAAGCCATTGAAGGGCGCGCGCATCGCCGGTTCGTTGCACATGACCATTCAGACCGCGGTGCTGATGGAGACCCTGATCGATCTGGGTGCTGAAGTCCGCTGGGCTTCGTGCAACATTTACTCCACCCAGGACCACGCCGCAGCCGCCATGGTCAAGCGCGGCGTGCCGGTATTCGCGTTCAAGGGCGAAAGCCTGGTCGAATACTGGGAGTACACTCATCGGATCTTTCAGTGGCCTGACGGCGAGACCGCCAACATGATTCTCGATGACGGCGGTGATGCCACGCTGCTTCTCAATCTGGGCGCCCAGGCCGAAAAGGATCCATCAGTGCTGGATAACCCCGGCAGCGAAGAAGAAGAAGCCCTTTTTGCGGCTATCAAGAAGCGTCTGGATACCAATCCGGGCTGGTACTCGAAGGCCCTGGCCAACATTCAGGGTGTCACCGAGGAAACCACCACCGGGGTCAACCGTCTGTATCGCATGCAGAAGGAAGGCACCCTGAAGTTCCCGGCCATCAACGTCAACGATTCAGTGACCAAGTCCAAGTTCGACAACCTGTATGGTTGCCGCGAGTCGCTGGTCGATGCGATCAAGCGTGCCACCGATGTCATGATCGCGGGCAAGACCGCCATCGTGTGTGGCTATGGTGATGTCGGCAAGGGTTCGGCCCAATCGCTTCGGGCACTCTCGGCCAATGTCTGGATTACAGAAGTTGATCCCATCTGCGCACTGCAGGCTTCCATGGAAGGCTACAAGGTGGTCAATATTGAAGATGAAGGTGTGGTCGAAGCGGCCGACATTTTTGTCACCGCCACCGGCAACTACAACGTCATCAACCATGACCACATGTTGCGCATGAAAGACGAGGCCATCGTCTGCAACATTGGCCATTTCGACAACGAGATCGAAGTGGTCAGCCTGGAACAATACGAATGGGATGAGATCAAGCCGCAAGTCGATCACATCACCTTCCCCGATGGCAAGAAGATCATCCTGCTGGCCCGTGGCCGCCTGGTCAACCTGGGTTGTGCCACCGGTCATCCGAGCTTCGTGATGTCGAATTCGTTCACCAACCAGACCCTGGCACAGATCGAGCTGTGGAAGAACGGTGATCGCTACGATGACGAGGTCTATGTCCTGCCCAAGCATCTGGATGAAAAGGTCGCCCGCTTGCACCTGGAGCGCGTCGGCGCCCGCTTGACCGAGCTCAAGCCGGACCAGGCCGACTACATCGGCGTGCCGGTGGAAGGGCCTTACAAGCCGGATCATTATCGGTATTAAGGCAGGTAAGAGGTGAAAGGTAAAAGGTGAAAGGTAAAAGGGCTAAGGGTTAAGGTTTAAGGTTTAAGGCAAAGAGGTTTTCCTCTTAGCCCCTTAACCCCTTAGCCCGTTAGCCCCTTCACCCATTGGCCCGTTCACCCGTTTTCCCCAACCAGCGCCACTGTCCTATCACGCAGCAGTTAACGTCAAGAAAGGCATCCAATGACCAACCGTAGTCCCCAACTCAGTTTCGAATTCTTTCCGCCCAAGAACGATGATCAATTGAAGTCGTTCAAACTGGCGCGGGATCGATTGGCGAGCCTGAAGCCGGAGTACATGTCGGTGACTTTCGGGGCGGGCGGTTCTACGCGTTCGCGAACGCGCGAAACCGTGCTGAGCATCGAGCAGGAAACAAGAGTGCCGGCTGCGCCGCATATTTCGTGCATGTCGGAAGATACCGACAGTATTCGCCGGCTGCTGGATGACTACCGCGATGCGGGGGTCAAGCGCCTTGTCGTGCTGCGTGGGGATCGTCCCTCGGGTGGTGGATCGGGCGTATTTGACTATGCCGTGGATCTGGTGAAGTTCATCCGCGAGCACTACGGCGATCACTTTCTTATGGAAGTCGCCTGTTACCCGGAGCACCATCCCGAGTCCCGATCGCCGGCCGAAGACCTGGTGCACTTCAAGGCCAAGGTCGATGCCGGTGCGCACAGTGCGATCACCCAGTATTTCTTCAGTGCCGAAAGCTACTTTCGCTTCGTCGACGAAGCACGCGCTCTGGGTATCGAAATCCCCATCGTGCCGGGCATCATGCCGATTACCAATTATTCGCGCCTGGCGCGCTTTTCGAAAATGTGTGGGGCCGAAATACCGATGTGGATCCGCAAGCGCATTCAGGCATTCGAAGAGGATGGTGACAGTGAATCATTGCTGGCCTTCGGAGAAGAGGTTGTGACCCATCTGTGTCAACGCCTGCTGGAAAGCGGCGCTCCGGGTATTCACTTTTACACCCTCAACCGTTCCAAGTCTTCGCTGGCTCTGTGCCGCAACCTGGGCCTTGGGCACAAGCCCGCGCTGGTGCGCGAATCGGCTTGAGCGTCAACGTTTTCGACTGATTCTTGCGTACTTCTTGATGTCGATAGTGGTTGCCGGGTGTTGCACTCGGCGATCCAGGCCAAGCGTATTGTCCAGCCATTCAAGTACCCGCTCCGCCGGTTCAGCGCGCATCAGGTAATGCCCCTGGATCAGATCGGCGCCCAGTTCGACAAGCCGATCGACAATGGCCCGGCTTTCCACCCCTTCTGCGACCACTTCGTAGCCGAGCGCGTGGCACATATCGATGGTGGTGCGCACGATCGTATCGTTGTTGGATGATTCCAGCATATTCATGACGAAAGAGCGGTCGATCTTGATCTCGTCCACCGGCAATGTACTCAGGTAGGCAAGAGAAGAGTGACCGGTCCCGAAGTCATCGATTGAAAGGCGGATGCCGGCTTTTTGCAGTTTCTGCAACTGTGCTTGGGTCATGTCGGGGTCGGCCATGGCTGCCGACTCGGTGACCTCGATCACCAGTCGTTGGCCGGGCACATCGAATTGCCTGACCCGTTCGAGTACACGATCGGCAAAGTCCGGGTCTCTCAGGCTCAAGGGCGAGATATTGACCGCTACCTTGATCGGGTGCCCGGCCTGCTCGAGTCGGCGGATGAAATGCAGTGCCTGGGTAATGACCCAGTAGGTCAATGGCTGCATCAGTCCGGCTCTTTCAGCCAGCTTGATGAACTCATCAGGCGGCACCATCCCATGTTCCGGATGTGGCCATCTCAGCAGGGCTTCGGCGGCACTGACTCTTCCATTGGCAAGGGTCATTTGTGGCTGGAAATACAGTTCAAGTTCATCATTCTCAATGGCGCGACGAAGGTCGGTCATCAGGGTCAGTCGGCGTGGGCTATACGGGTTGGCGTTTGCCGAATACACGGCCATTCCGCGTACGTCCCGACCCGCCTGGTCGAAGGCGATCATGGCGTGGCGCAGCAGGGTTTTGGCATCCGCGCTGTCATCCGGGCAGACCGCACAGGCGCCATTCACGCCAACACTCAGTCGCAGCCCCATGTACTCGACTGGACTGCGAACGAAATCGGCCAGCTCGCACATCATCGGGGTGGGATCTTCAGCAGGGGCGAGTCGTACGGCAAAGGCAAACACGTAGCCCTCGACATGTGCCAGGGCATGCCCGGGGCCGCCCTGACGGTCAACAAAGGTGAGGTGATGGTCCCTGCCGCGGATTAGTTGATCCAGCCGCTGTGCGATCAGGCCCAGCAGGCCGTCGGCATTTTCGTGACCAAGCGTCTTGTTGATGTCGTCAAATCCGCGCAACCTGAACAGCACGAGCGCCAGTCGCTCGGTGCGGGTTGCGGGCTGATTGAGCGCCTGGTTGAGATATTGCTCGAGTGCGGAACGATTGGGTAAACCGGTAGCGGCATGGCGCCTGGCCTGCTCGAGCATGCGTCGCTCGACACGTTCGCGTCCATGCAAGGCCTGCAATCGGGCTTGTTGCTCCTCGAAGCGCGCCTGGCGTTCACGGTGGAAGCGGTCGCCAAGCGCAAAGGAAAACACCAGTGACGCGAGTATTGCCCCAGTCTCCATGGCGTAATTCATGAGGAATGGACTGTGCAGCAACCCGCTCAAGGTAAAGATGTGACCAACGACGCCAAGCAGCAACAGGAACCAGCCGGCCACGAAGTACAGCCCCTGGCGATCTCCCCGAATTGCCCTGGCCAGGCCGATCGCCAGAATCAGCAAACACACCATGGCAATCAGGTTGACCGAGATGCGTGTCGATATACCGTAGGGCAATACCAACCCACCCACAGTGGCCGCGCCACACAACCAGGTACATATCCGCGCCAGTTGCTCTCCGCGAGGCGATCGCTGCTTCAGGTCAAGAAAGTCCCTGCAGAACAGGCAGAAGAACATCACTGACAGCGGCACACCAACCAGGATAGTGAGCTCATGCAATTCAGGATGCTCGGGGATCAGGTACATGAAGGTCACCCCGTGCAGGGTGGCCATGCTTGCCAGCAGGGCAAACTGCACTCCGACAAAGTACAGAAAGCTGCGATCTCCGAATGCCCGCCACAGGAACAGATTGAACAAGGCCATGATCAGCAACATGCCGTAGAACATTCCGCGGCTGGTCATGTCGCGCCGGTCTTGTTCGTGGAATGCCTCGGGCTCCCAGAGCTTGATCGGGACCTGGTGTGAGCCGGAGGTCTCGATACGCAGGTAGACACGTTGATCCAGGCCGGGATTCATGGCCAGCGGAAAAACGAAGGTCCGCTGGCTCAAGGGGCGCTGATCGTGCGGCAGATTGTCACCGGTCAGGTGGGAAACCACGACCGATTCACCCTCGACGTGATGAAACTCGAGTCTGTCCAGCAATGGATAGGCGATCTCGAGGTAGCGGGTCAGGAGTTGATCCGAATGATTGTCAATGCTGATTCGGTACCAGGCAGCCTGATCCTGATAACCTCTGTTGATGCGTTCATCCTTGGGTTGCCAGGTCAGTCGCCCGGATTGACGGAGGATGTGCGAGATGCTGTCGGCATCGGCAGCGGGTTCGACTAGGTGCTCGACAAGACCAATTCGGGCTTCGACCGGGTCCGGCATGGTCGAAGCTGATGGCGCCAAGGAGACGCCGATCAACACAGTGGCCAGGAGAACCGCTGCTGCCGAGTGAATGCTGAAGCGCTGGGCTAGTGACGTTTGATGATGACAGATCCCCTTCATGACGTCATTCTCAATGCCGGGACCTGGGACGGTCATCGGGAGAATGGCGTCAATATGACTAGGAAATGTACCAGTATCGCCTAGGAAAATGACCTAGAAAGCGACTGCAAAAAGCTGCGCGGTGCCCGTTTCCGAGTCCGCTCGGCGCACTACCCCTTAAACGCCTGAATGCCAATGTACGGATGCTTCCCCGGGGTGAATCTGGTTTGGGATCACGGTTCGGGTGAATGCCCCTTTTCATCGGCGTAAATAGCGACTTCCAGCTGTCCGTCGCCGTGAATTGCGGCCCGATACATGCCGGCGGTATTGAAAGGCATGGTGATGCGTCCGTGCTGGTCAATCGCAATCACGCCACCATTTCCGCCGGCATCCTTGAGCACTTCGTTGACGACTTCGTCGGCAGTTTCGACCAGGGGTTTGCCCGTGTAGGCCATGCGCGCACAGATATCGTATGCGACGACATGGCGGATGAAGAACTCCCCGTGGCCGGTGGCCGAGACCGCGCATGTGCGGTTGTTGGCATAGGTTCCGGCACCGATGATCGGTGAGTCGCCGACTCGTCCCCAGCGCTTGTTGGCCATGCCCCCGGTCGATGTGGCTGCAGCCAGGTTGCCGTCACGGTCCACGGCGACCGCGCCGACCGTGGAGTACCAGTCCTCGGACAGTTGCGTGGCCGCTTGATCGCTGCTCTTGATTTCTTCGAGCTGGTCACGCCGAAAATCGGTCTTGAACCATTCGTCGTCTTCGAACTGCAACTGACGATTGCGGGCGAAAGTCTCCGCCCCTTCACCGATCAACATGACGTGCGGCGAATCGGTCATGACCAGGCGCGCGGCCTCGATCGGATTGCGAATGCCTCGGACACTGGCCACCGCGCCGGCGTCCAGGTTCTTCCCGCTCATGATCGAAGCGTCCATTTCAACCCTGCCCTGGTTGGTCAGGACCGATCCGCGGCCGGCATTGAATTCCGGAGCATCTTCGAGGATGCGAACAGCGGCGGCGACTGCATCCAGGCTGCTGCCACCCTCTTCGAGAATGGCATGGCCGGCATTGACTGCAGATTCCAGGGCCGTGCGGATGGCTTGCTCGCGCTCAGTGCCCAACTGGTCGCGCTCGATGGTGCCGGCGCCGCCGTGAATGGCAATTGCGATGGGTTGCTCAGCCATGGCCAGCCCTGATATCAATAAGAGTGCTGCGCAGAAAATCCTCATGGTTCAATGACCGGTCCTTGTTGAGTTGGGTAAATTTGGCCAGAGTCTAGCATGGGGCTATACTAATCCTTGAACCACATTTCTTCGAGGGATCTCCCATGAGCGCCTTGATCACCGGCTTTTATGCCGGATTGCTGACCGTTATTCTGCTGGGTTTGTCGATCCGGGTGGTGATGTTGCGACGGCGACACCATGTTGGCATTGGAACCGGGGGGCACAGCAGCCTGGAACTGGCCGTGCGAGCCCAGGCCAATTTCTGTGAATATGTACCGATTGCCTTGTTGCTGTTGCTCACACTGGAGCTGACGGGGTCGGTGGCTGCACCGGTGCTGCATGTGCTGGGAATCATGCTGGTGGTCGGGCGTGTGCTGCATGGCTTTCTTGGTCTTAACCGGTCGCCGGGCACCTCAACGGGTCGTTTCGTCGGAACACTTCTGACCTGGTTGATGATGGCCGGGGCAGCGCTATTCGTGATCGGCCTGGCTGCAGGCTACTGGCTGGCGAGTTAGCTAGCTTTTGATCGACCAGTAAAGCGCGGCATAGATTTTTGGATCAATACCCAGGCCGTGGGACCGTCTCTCGTCCAGCCACTGGTCAATGAAGGATTTGCGAACCCGGTGCACCACAATATCCTCGCTGTCGTCACCTCCACCACGGCCGACCTGGACGAGGTTTTCGGCCAGCACGAACATCACGGTCTCATCGCTCATTCCGGCCGAGGTCGGACAGGTCATGAATTCAGTGAGTTGTCCCGCTCTCCAGCCGGTTTCTTCCTCGAGCTCGCGGGCGGCGGCGTCCAGAAAGTCTTCATCTTCAAGCTCCGATTCATCGCCAACCAGCCCGGCCGGCAATTCGATCACCCTGCGGCCCAACGGTTCGCGATATTGCTCGACCAGCAACAATTCGTCCTCGACCGTCCATGCGATGATGACGGCCACCTGGTGTTGGCGTGCGACAAACTCCCAGCCATTTCTGGATTTCAGGGTCAGGTAAGCACCCTGGTAGAGTACTTTGTCACGGGTGTTCATGATTGAGCGGCGAGCTGGAGTTCTGAGTGATGCCATGATAAACGATTCGGCCGGGCCGTTAACCCGGCGGTCATGTAGATCACATTCAGGTGGATTCTCGCCTGTCAGTGGAACGATTCCGGTTCCCGGAAGTCCCAAGTCCCGTCTGACCCAAGTCGCACGATACCCAACGAACGAACAGGATTTCTGAATGATGCTCAACAGATTCCGATCACTGACCGGGCTGGCCGCATTGATGCTGGCCGCTTCCAGCCTGGCCGGTTCCGATCGCCCGCCGCTCGAGGAGATGCCGCAACAGTTCCAGCTTGCATTCTGGTTGAATCAGGCTGCTCTGGCCTACGAGGAAAGCGATTACGGCGATTGGGCGCGCGCCACCGAAAAGCTGCATGCGCTCAGGCCCTACAACCAGGATTTCATGACCCACCTGGTGACCGCCTACTCCAGAACCGGTGAGACTTCCAAGGCCTTCAACATGATGCTGATGATGCAGCAACAGGGACTGGCCCAGGATTGGGAAGAGATCGACGGACTCGATGAGCTACGTCAGCACCGCCTCTACAACCATCTCAACGACCTGATGATCGAGGCCGGCCAGCCGTTTGGCGAGGCCAGCGTATTTGCCGAACTCGGACCGGATCACGCCATGCCCGAGGCAATGGCCCATGATCACCAAAGCGAGCGAATCTTCGTGGGGACCGTGCGAGACGGCCTGATCCTCGAGACCGTCGATGGCAAGGAGTGGAAGGAATTTGCCTCACCGGCCAGCGTGGATGGCCTGCGTGCGGTGTTCGATCTGGTCGTGGACAGTGAGCGCGGAAGATTGTGGGTGGCGACCGGCCTGGTCTCGCACTTTCAGGCTGACGAACCCGGACCGCGTGGCACTGCACTGCTCAAACTGGACCTGGAGTCAGGTGAGTTACTCGAGTCTTATCCCGTGGAGTCCGATGGACAGCCACGCATGCTTGGCTCCATCGCCATCAACAGTGAAGGCATGGTGTTCGCTGCCGATAGCGCGACACCGATGATCTACCGCCTCGACCCGGAACAGCACAGTCACCCGCAGCCGTTCTTCAGTCATCAGAATTTTGCCAGTCTGCGCGGCATCGCGATTTCCGACGATGATCAGCGCTTGTATGTGGTCGACTATGAGATCGGTATCCTGGTGCTGGCAGCCGATGATTCGCAGCGCGCCTGGAAGCTGGCCGTACCCGAGACCCTGAACGAGGGCGGGATCGATGGGATCGAATACTGGGATGACCACCTGATCGTGATCCAGAACGGGGTGACACCGGAACGGGTCCTGAAGCTGGAGCTCGGGCCCGATGGACTGGGTGTGGTAAGCGTTGCGCCTGTGGTCGCAGCCCTGGACGAATTCGATGTGCCGACGTTTGGCACCATGGTGGGGAACGATCTGGTTTTCCTGGCGGCCAGCCATTGGCAGAAAGTGGACAATCGCGGCCGTCCGCGCGACGGGGATTTGCCGCCAATCCCGATCATGCGGGCCGATGTCGACGCCACCGATGTGCGCGTCGTGGGCCAGGATGTGCTCGACAAGATGCGCGATCAGACTCAGTAGTTTTCGCGATGGCCGTGCAACCGCTCACGTAGCGGTCGGCCAAATCCAAGGCCATCGAGCAATGCATCCAGGGCATCGGCATTTCCGGTGTCCCGTTCAATGCGCGGATGGTTGAGCACGTCCTCGATGCTGTCGGTCAAGCCGGTCAACCGGCGAGCCAGACGAGCGGCCGCCTCGTGTTCGCGCAGTCGTGACGCCAGCGTTTTCGCCCCGCGAATCTTGAGCCAGGCGACCTCGTCCAGGCGGTTGAATAGACCGTCGAGGTCGCCGAAATGGTTCAACAGGGCGGCCGCTGTCTTGGGACCGACCCCCGGAATGCCGGGGATGTTGTCGACACTGTCCCCGGTCAGGGCCAGATAGTCGGCCACCTGGTGCGGGTGAACCCCCAGGCGTGCGTGGACACCCTGCGCGTCGAGGCGATTGTTGCGTGCAAAATCCCACCAACTGTCGTGTTCGCCAACCAATTGGGTCAGATCCTTGTCACCGGTGACCACGCAGTAGGCCTGCTGTCGCTCCCGGCAGTGGCGCGCCAGGCTGGCGATCAGATCATCGGCCTCGAAACGTGCATGCGAGTAAACGGGCAGGCCGGCATGCAGGGCCAGGTCACGGCACCAGCCGAACTGTCTCTTGAGTTCTTCAGGGGCCGGCTCACGGTTGGCCTTGTATTCGGGATAGATCTCGTTGCGATACGAAGTGGTCAGGGATTCGTCAAAGGCCACGGCGAGTCTTCGCGCGGAGGTCTTCTCGATCAGTTCACACAGAAAGCGGGCAAAGCCATAGACGGCGTTGGTGGGTCGCCCGGCATGGTCGGCAAAGCGATCGGGCATGGAATACCAGGCTCGGAAAATGTACATGCTGGCATCGACCAGGTACACCGGACGGGCGGCGTTTGAACGGGAATCCGGCATGCAGACCGGGCCGCGCGCTCAGGCCCGAGCGCGCGCCAGACGTTGGCGGAGCACGCTGTTGCGCGGGAAGTGAGCCAGCAGAAAGTCCATCTGGTCAGCCAGAATGCGACGCCCCTGCAGGTAGACATATTCGGCATGGGTGGGCGCAAAGGGAATGGCCAGTAGTTGCATGCCTGCCTGCTCGGGCGTGCGCGAACCCTTGTGGTTGTTGCAACGCTTGCACGAGGTCACCACGTTTTCCCAGGTATCGATGCCGCCCTGCGAGAGTGGTTTGATGTGGTCGCGAGACAAATCACGAATCTGGAAGCGATCGCCGCAATACATGCAGATGTTCTCGTCGCGTCGAAACAGTGCGCGATTCGACAGCGGCGGGGTGTAGCAGTCGTAGAACTTGTGGGCATCGGGATGCGAACCGGCGGTCGCGACAATGGCATTGACCGGAATCTCCGTTCGCTTGCCCGAAATTGCGTTGATCCCGCCATGCATGCGATAAAGCACCCGGCCCAGGGCATAACTGACCTGGCCGAGCACGATCAGCTTGACGGCATCGCGGTAACCGATCCACTCCAGCGGCATGCCGGTGACGTCGGTACGCAGGACTTGCTGTTGCAGGTTTTGCTCTTGACTCAACATCTTGTGTCCCATTCAGGTTTCGGGCCCAGTATGTTGGGTGGCCAATTTCCGGCTTGTGACTATATGACCATTGTTTGATGACAATTGCAAGTCATTGCCGCCAACTTGGCAATTGTCGGGAACGCCTCAACATACTTCAAGTCCAAGGCCGCGGGCCCAATCAGGATTGAAACATGATGCCGATTCGACGGATTTTTTGTCCATTGGTTGTCGGGTTGACGCTGGTGTATGCCACTTCAGCCGGGGCCGCCCTGCCGGCCGAGGTCGATGGAAAGCCGCTGCCCTCGCTGGCTCCGATTCTGGAGGATGTCACACCGGCAGTGGTCAACGTGCATACGCGTACCCGGGTCCAGGTCCGCAGCAGTCCGTTTTTCGATGATCCATTCTTCCGGCGTTTCTTCGATTTTCCCAGCGTGCCGCGTGAACGGGTGCAGCAATCCCTGGGTTCGGGTGTGGTCGTGGACGCCGATGCCGGTTTCATCCTGACCAACAATCATGTCATCGACGGGGCCGAAGACATTGCCGTCACCTTGAAGGACGGGCGCGAATATTCGGCCGAATTCGTCGGTTCGGATCGAGACACCGATCTGGCGGTCATCCGCATCGACGCCGACTCGTTGCATGAATTGCCCTTGTCGGATTCCGATCGACTTCGTGTCGGCGATTTCGTGGTTGCGGTCGGCAATCCATTCGGCCTGGGCCAGACGGTGACCTCCGGTATCGTCTCGGCGCTGGGTCGCTCCGGTCTGCGTGGCCTGGAATACCAGAATTTCATTCAGACCGATGCCTCGATCAACCCCGGCAACTCCGGTGGCGCGTTGATCGATCTGCGCGGTCGACTGGTGGGCATCAACACCGCGATCTTCGCCCCATCCGGCGGAAATGTCGGCATCGGATTCGCCATTCCGGCCAGTACCGCCGAGTACGTGATGGCCCAGTTGGTCGAGTATGGTGAAGTGAGGCGCGGTTCGTTCGGGGTGGAGGTGCAGGATATCGACAGTGATTTGCGTGACGCCCTGGACCTTGATGATCAGAATGGTGCCGTCATCACCCGGGTCAAGGACGGCTCGGCCCTGCATGAGGCCGGACTTCGCGCTGGCGATGTCATTGTCGGGGTCGATCAGCGCGAGGTTCGCAACAGCCGGTCATTGCGTAACATCGAGGGCCTGCTGGCCGTTGGTTCGCAGGTGCGCGTGAGCTACTTGCGTGAGGGTCGCGAGCATGAGGTCGAAGTGCGCATCGAGGAGGATCTCGATGCTCGCATCGCTGGCCATCGCCTTGATGAGCGCATGGAAGGCATGCTACTGGTCCGGATTCCGGATCGCTCGCGCATGCAAGGAGTGTTGATCGAAGAGGTTCGCCGCAACACCACAGCCTGGGAAGCCGGCCTGCGTGCCGGCGACGTTGTGGTTGCAATCAACCGCCAGGCGGTGCGCAACCTTGGCGAGTTGCGTGCCCAGTTCCCGATCTCGGAGGACCGAGAACTGGCCCTGGAAATTCGCCGTCGCGGAGTTGCCTACCTGGTCTTGCTGGATTGAAAATCCAATTCCCCGGGTTCCTCGAATGTTTGCAAGGGCGCCGGTCGACCAAAGTGGTAGCCTTGGGCATAGTCGATCCCGTGACTCTTGAGTATCGACACCGACTCGGCGCTTTCCACGCCTTCGGCCACGGTCAGGATATTGCAGTCGCGGCCGATATCGGCAATGGCGCGCACAATGGCTTCGTTCATGGGGCGTTCGCTGACCTGGCGGATGAACCGGGCGTCGATCTTGACGTAATCGACAGACAATTCGTGCAGGTGACCGAAGGAGGCCATGCCGCTGCCAAAGTCGTCCAGGGCGATTCCGGCGCCAACTTCACGCAATTGATGTATCAGGCGTCGGGCAGCCATGTAATTGGAGATGGCTGCGGTCTCGGTGATTTCGAAGACCAGAATTTTGGCATCGACCCGGAACGTCTGAATACTGTCGAGCAGATCGGCAACGAACTGTCGGTCGGCAATGGATATTGCCGATAGATTGATGAAGCAGCGATCGGGCGGGTTAGGGCAGGAATTCAGCCATTCGAAAGTGCGCTTGATGACCAGACGATCAATCTGCGGCATCAAGCCGGACCTCTCAGCCACGCCGATGAAGACATCCGGGAACACGATTCGGCCATCTTCGTCGAGCAATCGACACAATACCTCCAGGGCCTGACCACCCGGTGCGCCCGGGTTGAGCCTGATCAGCGACTGTCCGTGCAGCTCGATGCGCTGGTCGTCAAGTGCTGCCTGAATGAGTGGAATCTTCTGCACCTGGTTCAATCGGCGCGCGACCCGATCCGGACCCCGACTGTAAAGCACCTGGTTGCGACCATGTTCCTTGGCGGTGATGCAGGCCGTGTCGGCGGTGCTGAGCAGGCGTCCGAAGTCTTCGGGCAGACCTTTCAGATCAGTCACACCGATGCTGGCGCGCAAGGAAAAGGAGCGCCCCGAATGGTTGTAGCGGAATGCCTGGATTTCGTCGACGATTCGCTCGATGTACTGGCGCCCCCGGCCATCCCAGGAACCCTGGACTAGTAAACCGAATTCATCGCCACCCAGGCGCGCGATGCAGTCCTCCGGACCCAGCACTTCGATCAGTTGGTTCGAAAGCTTGACCAGCAATTCATCACCGGCTGTATGTCCCAGTGAGTCGTTGACGATCTGGAACTGATCCAGGTCCAGATAGGCCAGAAGTCGCTGATCATCGTGGTCATCATCGGCCAGCCATTGACGGGCTTTCTGTTCAAAGGCTCGGCGGTTGAGCAGACCGGTGAGCGGGTCATGATCGGACTGAAAGCGCAGCCGCCGTTGCAGGAAATAGCGTTCGCGTCTTCCGGCTTCGATCAGCAGCGAGGCGACGGTCATCACCAGTACGGCTGGCAACAGCACCAGCCATTGCATGAAAAGACTGAGGGTTTGAATGGCGCTCAGTTCCACCAGCCCGAACTTGATGGCGCTCACCGCACCCAGCGGCAGCACGGCAAATACCAGTATCGAGGGCAGTCGAAGCGCCGACCAGATCATCAGCATGAACACTGTCAGCATGACCAGTGGCAGCCATTGCAAGTCGGTCCCGCCCGGTCCCGTGATCAGGAATTCCCGAATGGGGGGTAACCATACGGCTATCGCCAGAATCATGAACAGGCCGGTAACCAGCATGCTTTCGAGACGGCTGGAATGCTGACGCACGGCGAGTACTCCGGAAAACCCGCACAAGACCACTCCGGCCGACATGAACAGTGGAGCAAAGACCGCAATGCCCAGCGTATCGCCCAGCCACCAGGAGCCAATCAGTACGGTTAGTGGAAAGGACTGCCAAATGCCGGTCTGGATCACATGGACCGTGCCGAATGTTGTGGTCACGATGGCGACCAGTGGGCCGATCACCAGTAACAAGGCAGCCGTCTCCTTGACGGTCTGGGGCAAGGGCGATTTCGAGACCAGCAATCGATAGGCGATCGCGCCAATCAGCGGGCCAACGATATTGCCCACTGAAATGATGGGCATGAGTGGCAGTCCGTTGACATGCAGCGCAACCAGATCGGCGATCAGAATCACAGGAATCATCCACCAGCCGGCCAGAACGAAAGCTGCCAGTGCCAGTGCCGCCGGGGGCCACATGGCCGCCATCGGACCGACCCCGAAAAGGTTCAGGCCGATTGTGGCCGAAGCGATGTAGAGTGAGAACACCCCCAGGGAAAACACCCACCACGGCACCCGCCCCACCGGCTCGGTGGGCCTGACTCGCGGCAACCATTCTGTTTCCCTCTTACTCATTGAAAAACGAGCCTTCAACTGATACCCGGCGGCCTGGGATGGGATGCACCCATGACCCGGATTCAGCCAGTGTACTTCAGATTGCCGCCATGGTTTACAACTGGTAGCGCTGGGCCAGGGCCTTCTGGGCATCGCGCACGATGCCGAAGGCAGAGCGCAGATAGCGTCGATGCAGGCCGGACAGTTCTTCCGGACTGACCAGGTGATCGGGTTGCCGGCCCTGCTCGTATTGCTGCACCTGGTGGCGCAGGCGCACGTTGCCGATAAAGCGCAGCGCGTGAATGAGGTCTTTGGCATCGCGTTCGTTCATCGGGCCGTCGCTGGCAGCGGCGCGTATACGCGCTTCGGTGTGGACTTCGACAATCGCGCTTTCCAGGGCGCGTACCCGGGCCAGATCGACGATCGGTAGAACCCCGCGTTTTTTCAGGTTGATGCCCTTGCCCTCGCCATCACGGTCTTCTTGCAGGAATTGGCGAAACAGGCCCACTGGCGGCGTATGGCCGATGGACTCGGCCGCCAGAAATCTCAGAAAGATGCGGCTGGTCCTGGCCTGGGCCAGCACTTTCTCCTGCATGTCCCGGGCCAGGGCCATGTTGCCGGCGATCCCGCGCTGGTCAAAGAAGATCGAGCAGTTCATCACTGACTCGGGTTCAGGCTCACCCATCCAGCGGTCGAATGTCTTCAGCCAGTCCGAAAGCGACATGCGCCACTTCTTCATGGCCATGACATCGCCCTTGCAATAGACGTAGCCGCAAGCATCCAGGCCGTCGCAGACAAAGGTCGCAAGCTTGAGGAAATACTCGGCGTCATCACCCTCGGGGCGTTCGGCCAGCAACAGGCCGTTGTCCTGGTCGCTGATCAGTCCCTGTTCCATGCGCGCCTGCGAACCGAACGCCATCCAGCACCAGTCGAAGGGTGCATCGCCGTATTCGCGCAAGGCCAGTCCCAGCAGTCGGCGAGTGCAGGCATCGGTAATCATGCTGGCCATGCGCCCGACCTCGAACACCTGGTGGCCCTGACCGACCAGGCGGGCCAGCAGCCCCGGGCCCTGGCGGGCAAAAGCGGCGATCTGTTCAACCGTTGCCGCGCGCTGAATGTCGCGCACCAGGCGCAACGGGTGGGGAGATTCATGCCGGATCAGGTCGCCGGCGCTGATCACACCGACCAGGCGCCGGTTCTCATCAATGACCGGCAGGTGATGAATGGCCAGGCGCATCATTTCGACCACGGCATCATCAAAGCGCGTGTCACGACCCACGGTGACTGGCTCGGCGGTCATGATTTCGGCGATCGGTCGTTCCGGATCCAGTCCCTTGGCCAGGACCCTGGAGCGCAGATCGCGGTCGGTGACGATGCCGACCAGGGATTGATCATCGACCACCGGCAGGCAACTGACCCGCTCGCTCGCCATCAAGGCAGCGGCGGCGCGAATGGACAACCCGGGTGCGGCAGTGACCGGTGCGCGCAGCTCAAGATCGCGCAGGGTGCCGGTGCGTTGCACCGTCTCGGCCTGCAGGCGCTCTCCGGGGCGGCCACTCAGGAAACGCCCAAGCAGCTCGTGGGATTCGCTGGCCGCTGCCAGTGCCTTCGGCGGCAACCACAGCAACCGACACTTTTCCAACGCCTTGACCCGATAGCCAATGACTCCATCTTCAAAGCCTATGGCATGCCCGAACAACTCGGATGACCCGCGCTGCTCCAGCGCCTGACGGTCCAGATCAAACAGTTCGACCGCACCATCGACAATCACAAACAGACCATCCCGGCCCGGCGGATCAAAAACGCCGATCTCATCATCGGCACTGGCCTCACGCACCTCGAACTCACCGGTCAGCGCTGAGCGTTGGTCAGAAGACAGCTCCGAAAACGGGGCGACATTGGCGAGGATTTCAGTAATCTCGTTCATTGGTTGGTTTCCGAAAAGCTAAAAGCGGCTCGCGCAGAGGCACACAGGCGAAATAAAAAGCAGGTCGCGCAGAGGCGCAGAGGTGCAGAGGAAAAAATCCTGCAAAACACCGAAGAAACCGAATGGGATTCAGGAAAATTTCGGTGTATTCGGTGTTTTCGGTGGTTCCCAGGTTTTGTTTTTAACATCTCATAATTGTTTTCTCTGCGTCTTTGCGCCTCTGCGCGAGATTGCTTTTTCTTTGAAGTTGCCATCATCAATACTTCACCCGCGCATACCAGGTCTTGCGTGAGGCCTCCAGTGCCTCGCCCAACGTGAGGATGCCGCGGTCTTCGAGTAGCGGGATCAGTTTTAGAAAGATCTCGGCGGTCACCAGCGCATCGCCGATGGCGGTATGGCGGCCGATGATGGTCAGGCCGAAGCGTTCGGCGATGTCATCAAGATTATGGGTGTTCTGGTTTTCGTGGACCACCGCACTCAACAGCAGGGTATCGAGCACAGGGTGATCGAAAACCACTCCGCAGGCGTCCTGCTTGAGTTCCAGGCAGCGCATGTCGAAGGCGGCATTGTGGGCGACCAGCACGCTATCGGCGCAGAAGGCATGAAAGGCCGGCAATACTTTTTCGATGGCGGGTTGGCCGCGCACCATCTCATCGGTGATGCCGTGTATGGGAATACCGGCTTCGGGAATCTTTCGTTGCGGGTCGACCAGTTGGTCAAAGCTTTCGCGCTTGAGGATCTTGCCGTTGACGATGCGCACCGCGCCAATCTGGATGATCTGGTCGCCGCCGGCCGGGTTCAGGCCGGTGGTTTCGGTGTCGAATACGGTAAAGCCCAGATCGCGCAGCCTGCTGTCTTCCTGGGCGCGCGTGCGCTCGCTTGGGCGGAACAGATCGAAGTCATAGAACTCGGGTCGATCCTCGTGATGCTGGAATGTCGAGGCTGGTTGTTCCTCCTGTGGCGTGGCCAGCGGCAGTAGCAGGCGAAAGCATCGTCGGGTCTTTTCGCCCTGGCATTCTTCCTCGATCCAGCATTCTCCGCCGTGCCGGTCGAGCACATCGCGCAGGCTCATGACCATGGTTTCGCCGCCACTGATGATGGGCTCGTTTTCCCAGCTCAGATCGGGCTTTTCGCCGGACTCTTCGGAAATCGGCCAGACCAGGTCGAGCCGGGCGCGTCCCTCGTGGGTTGACAATCGCAGGGTCAGATTCTTGATTCCGCACTCCTGGCTCAGTTTTCCGGCCAGGTGGGTCAGCGCCTGCAACAGCGAATAGCTTTCCAGCCGCAGCCAGATCGGCTCTTCGTCGGCCTCCCGTATGACATGAATTCCGGACTCCGTTTCGATGCGTCCGATGGCGACCTCGATCAGATCGCCGCCCAGCATGTCTTCCAGCGGCCAGCGCGAACGCCAGGCGGCTGACGAGGACTGGCGCAACTCGTCCAGACGTCGGCTCAAGCCCTGGATCTCCTCGCGAACGACACCCAGCAGGCGCTCGCGCATGGCCTCATCGATATCGGCGTCCTCGAGAATCTCGACCGCGGCCCGGGTATTGGCCAGGGCCGAGCGGCTGCCTTCGGTCAAGTCTTTGAGCAATCGATCCTTTTCAGCATCAGCCTGCATTTCGTTGGTGATGTTTTCGATCAACAGCACGAACCCGTTCAGGTTCGTGGTGCTTTCCCCGGATTCCGGGTCCACGCCACGCACCGGGCTCATCTGTATGCGCAACAGCCTGCCCGACGCGGTGGCGGTGACGAACTGGGCCGATGGACTGGCTGCACCCCGGGCCAGGCGACGCTGGACATTTTCGACCGCATGCGCGACCAGTTGGCGATCCAGTACGGTGTAGATCGAGCGACCCAGCCCGATCAGCTCGCTGCCGCCGGTTACCTGGGCGGCCTGTGACAGGCGCTTGAACTGCAATCGGGCACGCTGATTGTAGAGCAGGATGCGGCCGTCGAGGTTGCACACCACCACGCTGCGGTCCAGCTCCGACATCAGCGCGGCCAGTCGATTTTTCTCCAGTTCGGTCTGGCGACTGGCCTGGCGAATACGCTCATCCATTTCCGAGCGCAACTGATCGTGGCGCTTGAGCAATTCATTGATCGGCTCGGTCAGTTGCTCCATTTCGCGACTGCCCTGAATATTCAACGGTTGGCTGACCTCGCCATCGGTGCGTAGACGAATGTCTTCGGCCAGCCGGGCCGGAGCGCGCACATACAGATCAATCAGGTAACGCAGTGCCGCACTGATTGGCAACAGTGAGAATGCCCACAGCATGACCAGCAACCCGGCCCGGTTGCCCAGCGCCTCGGTCAGGGCCGACCAGTTCTGTTCGGGCAGTACCGCCCAAAGCATGAGTGCTGCGATGAACAACCAGGCCAGGCCGGCCAGCCCGACCACGGCCGTCCCGATCAGCAATCGCCACTCCAGCCGCCGCATGTTCAGTCCAGCATCTGCCTGACCTGCTCGGCCAGCTCACGGGTGGAAAACGGCTTGACCACGTAGGCATCGGCGCCCAGCGCCTGGCCTTTGGCGATATCGGTATCGCGTCCCTTGGCGGTCAGCATGATGATCTTGAGATCCGGGTGCTCGGCCCGCACCGCTTGCAACACCTCGAAGCCGGATTTCTTCGGCATCATGGCATCCAGCAGCACCAGGTCGGGCTCGTGCTCGCTGATCATCTGCAATGCTTCCTCGCCATCGCGCGCCACCAGCACCTCATGGCCTTCGCGCTGCATCAGGTATTCCAGCGAGATCACGATATTCGGTTCGTCGTCGGCGATCAGTATCTTCTTCATAAGCTTGCTCTCTTTTTCAAAAGCATCCTCTCGCAGAGACGCAGGGATGCAGAGGGAAAGCAATAAAATCTCATTTCTTTTCTCCGCGTCTCTGCGTCTCTGCGAGAACATTTCTTTCTTTCCGCGGCAGAAAGAACCCGAACGTCGCCCCCCGGCCGGGTTCGGATTCGACCCACATCCGCCCGCCGAAATGCTCGATGATCTGCCGGCTGATCGGCAGGCCCAGGCCGGTGCCCTGGTGTTGCTGGTCGCCGACCTGGCGGAACTTGTCGAAGACCTGGGCCTGTTCGGCCGGCGCGATGCCGACGCCGTTGTCACTGACCGTCACGGTCACGCCATCGGGCTGGTCGCTGATGGTCACTACCACCCGGCCATTGTCTTCGGGCAGGTACTTCAGGGCATTGGACAACAGATTCAGCATGACTTGCACCAGCCGGTCGGCATCGGCGCGCAAACTCCTGACCTGGTGGGGTCCCTGGATCTCCAGGCGCGCGGATTTTTCGTCGTAGCGGGCCTTGATGCTGTCCGCGGCCTGGCGAACAATGACGGCCAGGTCGACATCCGAGTTATGCCACTCGGCATGGCCGGCCTCGATCCGGGCCAGGTCCAGCACCTGTCCGACCAGCCGGCTCAGGCGCTCGCTCTCTGAAACCATGATGTCGAGAAACTCGCGCCGTTGATCGGCCGGCATGTCCTCGTCATCGCGCATCATTTCGGTCAGCGCCCGGATCGAGGTCAGCGGGGTGCGCAGCTCGTGGGTGACCGAGGACATGAAATCGTCTTTCAGGCGATCCAGGCTCTTCAATTGTTCGTTGGCGGCCTTGAGTTCCTCGGTGGCCTGTTCCAGCGAGCGGGATTTCTCTTCCAGCGCCCTGGAGTAGGCGCGCAGTTGCGAGGCCTCCTCGAGAATGCGCACGACATCATCCAGCTCCAGTGTTTCTTCTTCGACTGCCGAGGCCACCATCACTCGTGCAGAAGCCGAACCAATCGCACCGGCCAGTTGCGTTTCCACCCGCTGGACCAGGCGGGCATCGGCCGGCATGTTGGCCACCGAATCCACACCGATGGCGTGCGCATGCTCCTCGAACAGGCGATCGGCGGACCGTGCGCCAAGAAAGCGCTCGGTCAGATCCTTTAGATCCTCGACCCGCGCCCGGCCCTGCCAGAATACCGGTTCGTGTCCACCACGCCGATCGAATACATCGACGAACAATTGCGCCTGGCTGGCCTCGCGCGCCGTGGGCCGGGTCAACAGCGAAATGGCGACAAAGGCGGCGATATTGCCGAACAGGCTCCAGAACAGCGAATGGGTGAGCGGGTCCAGGCCGCTCAGGCCGAGGAAGGATTCGGGCTTGAGCCAGGCCAGCCCGGCCGGGCCGTAATCGAGAAAGTCGGTGGCCATCCAGCCCGACTTGGCAATCGAGGGCAGCATCAGGGTATAAACCCAGAATCCGAAACCGACCAGCAATCCGGCCAAGACACCGGCGCGAGTGGCGCCTTTCCAGTACATCCCGCCGAGCGCGGCCGGGGCAAACTGGGCCACGGCGGCAAAGCTGATCAGGCCGATCGAGACCAGCGCATAAGCCTCGCCGGCCAGGTAGAAATACAGGTAACCGAGCAACAACAGCCCGACGATGGCCAGGCGGCGAATGGTTTTCAGCAGTCGGGTCAGATCACCGCCGGAGCGGCCGCCGAATCGTTTGGTCTTGAGCAGGGCCGGCATGACCAGGTCATTGCAGATCATGGTCGAAACGGCAATGGATTCGACGATGACCATGCCGGTGGCCGCACTCAAGCCGCCGATGAACACGAACAGCGCCAGCACCATGGCGCCCTCGGCCAGCGGCAATGAGAGTACGAACAGGTCCGGGTTGGCTTGCCCCGCACCGAAGTAGATCAGCCCGCCAATGGCGATCGGCAGCACAAAAAGGTTGATCAGGAACAGATACAGCGGAAATACCCAGGCGGCGCGCTTCAAATGTCGCTCGTCGACATTTTCGACCACCATGACCTGGAACTGGCGCGGCAGGAACAGGATCGACAGCATCGCCAGCAGCACCAGGGCGAACCACTGCGAATAGATGAACTGGCTGGCGCCATGGTCGAACCGCAGCAGTTGGGCCAACCCTTCGTCGGCCATGGCCCGGCCGAACAGATCGCCCAGGCCGTCGAACAGCCAGTAGGTCACGAACAAACCAACGGCCAGAAATGCGATCAGCTTGACAATGGACTCGAAGGCAATGGCTGCGACCATGCCCTCGTGGCGTTCGGTCATGTCCAGGTGGCGGGTGCCGAACAGAATGATGAATCCGGCCAGGGCGAGGGCCAGGTAGAGTGTGGAATCCTGCCACCAGGGTCGGGTGACACTCGGTAACTCGGTCCCGGCCGGCGTGGTCAGCAAGGCATAACCGGACGAGATGGCTTTCAGTTGCAGGGCGATGTAAGGCACGATGCCGACCACAGTGATCAGGGTGACCAGTCCGGCAATCAGAGGGCTCTTGCCATAGCGGCTGGCGATGAAGTCGGCCACCGAGGTGATGCGGTAGGTTTTGGCGATACGCACCATCTTGCGAATCACCACCCAGGCCAGGATCATCGCCAGCATGGGTCCAAGATAGATGGGCAGAAACCACACCCCTTCCACCGAGGCGCGGCCGACGCTGCCGAAATAGGTCCAGGCGGTGCAGTAAACCGCGATCGACAGAGCATACACCCACGGACTGGAAATGATGGAGCGACCTGCGGCCGCGCGCTTGTCGCCCCACCAGGCAATCGCGAACAACAGCGCCAGGTAGGCGAAGGAGATGGCGATGACCAGACCGACCGACATCATGTCAGTGTTCCCTTCGTTCCATCAGCCAGGCCAGCACGACAATCAGTAGCGCCCAGCACGCGAACAACCCGGCCGGAAACAGCGGCAGGCCGAACACGACCAGGTCGCGATCCCACAGCGACAGCAACGGAAAGCTGAACAGCAGCCAGCCCAGGCAGAAAAGGGCGATCAGTCGGGCCGGACGCCGGCGCTTCATTGAAAGGCCTCGGCGCGAAACTGCCGGATCAAGGCCTGCTGGCAAGCGGCAATCTGTTGAAATGAATGCTGGAGGGCCGTTTCATCCTGTTCGGTCAGCTCTTCACGGATGATTCGGTAATCCGGCTGTTGACCGGCACGAACCTGGCGCGCTTGGTGGGCGATGCGCAGTCGGCTTGCGGTTACAAAGGCATTCTCCAGGTCCTCGAAGCGCTCGCTGTCGGCCGGGTGATGAGTTTTCAGTGCCTGGAGACGAGCCAGTGTGCCAACCTCGTCCAGGCCCGCGGCCAGGCTCCAGGCCCGGGCCAGGTCAACCACGGGGGTGATGGCGTGCTTTTTCAGATTGATACGGGCCTGTCCCTGTTCATTGCTCTTGAAGCGCAGGCGACCGAACCAGCTCAAGGCCGGCCGGAAATGCAGGGCTGCCGCGGCCAGGTGGGCCTGGAACAGCGGGCTTGTGCGGGTCCGGGCCAGGAAGTCACGGCGCAGCGCATCGACCAGGCCGGCATCGCCATGAATGGCGCGCAGATCGAAGAATATGCACAGGCGCACCAGGGCTCCGGGCTCGGGCTGCTCGATCCAGCGCTGGAAATCGTCTTGCCAGGCGGTCAGAGTCATCCGCCAGCGCGGATTGCTCGCCATGATGTCGCCTGGACACAAGCGATAACCACACTTATCTAGCTGACGGCAGACCTGGTCGGACAGCCGGGAGAAATAATCACCATGCCGGTCTTCACGATATTCATCGGACAGCACCAGCGCATTGTCCTGGTCCGAGCCAAGGATCTGCTCACCGCGGGCCAGCGAACCGGCAACGGCAAAGGCGTAGGGAATGGGCGGCTCACCCAGCTCGAGCTCGGCCAGCTGCAGCAGCCGCACCGCAATTCGCTCCCCGGAGGTGCTGATGGCGTCGACAATGTCCAGCGCGCTCTGTCCGGCATCTTCCAGTTCGGCCAGCAGTGCCGGCAGGGTTCGGGCACAGGCAGAAACCGCCTCGGCCTGTTCGGCTTCGTCAATCGAGCGCAGCAGGGCCCGGGCTTTCCGGCTCGCCATCATGATGCACCGGCCTGACTTGCCATCGCCTCATCCTCGCAGCTTGCAGTCGAACTCCATCATGCAAGCTACCAAGTCTGTGGGCAAGATGCACTTCGACTTTGGTCGTGAAGCAAAATATATGTAAACCACCTAAGAGGGTGGTCGGAATCTATGGGGTTTGATCGGCTTCGGTTGGAGTTTATGGGGGCAGGGCGCCGAGTGGCCTTGCCCGGTGCCGCGCTCGAGGTGAACGGCTTGGTCGATACTTTGAGTTCAGGGGCGTTCTGGTGCCTATCGAATTGCCTTTGATCCTATGGATAGGGGCTTGTCTTTAGCCGGAATTTCAGGCGCTCCAAGTACGGAAAGGCTCTGCCCGCTTCCGCCACCTCGATCCCGGCCCCGGTCAAGCCCACTCGTCGCTTGTCGGTTGGGAGTTGGTTGATAGGGGAGTTAGATCGAAGCCACCGCCACAGCTCTCAGTTTTCTCCTCACTGTCGCAGCGGGTGGTATCTGACCGATCACGGACTGACCGGGTGCGGCGGAGCGCAGAAAGTCTTACCCGGACCCTCCATGTCACCGACCTTCGGATCAAAGCCACTCCGCTTGCAATCGACAACTCGCAGACGTTACCGACCCCAAGGCCACCAAACAGGAAATCATCGACTCAGCCGATCGCCCGGTCAGGCTGTGAGCGGTCGGATGCCACCCGATGCTTCTCCCAAATCCCATCCTGTTTGTAAAGGGATAGCGGGCCCGGTAACGGGACTGAAGACTCCGTGGTGAATTCAATAGTCTGTTCCATGAAAGCCACTTCAGAACATCCCGCTGATCACACCATCCTCGTCGACATCGACATTCAATGCATTGGGGTGGGCCGGCAGGCCGGGCATCAGCATCATGTTGCCGCATACCGGGATCAGGAAACCGGCCCCGGCCGACAGGCGCATGTCGGTGACCGTCAACGTCCAGCCGGTGGGGGCGCCCAGCAGGTTGGGCTTGTCGCTCAGTGAGCTCTGGGTCTTGGCGATACAGACCGGCAAATGGCCAAAGCCAAGGCGCTTGAAGCGCTCCAGGGCAATGCGCGCGCGGTTTTCGAAGTAGATGTCATTGGCGCCGTAGATCCGGCGGGCGATGCGTTCGATTTTCTCCTCCGGGCCCATGTCTTGATCGTAGAGCGGAGTGATGGTCGAGAGTTGATCGGCTGCGCAGCGAACGGCTTCGGCCAGGGCGGCCGCGCCTTTGCCGCCTTCGGCATGCCCGCTATGGACTTCGCACGCCACGCCGCGTTCGCCACACCAGGCCTTGAGCCAGTTGATCTCGGTATCGCCGTCGTTGTCGAAACGGTTGATGGCCACCACCACATTGGCACCAAAGGCCTTCAGGTTGTCGATGTGGCGGGCCAGGTTGATGGTGCCGGCCTCCAGGGCGTCGAGGTTTTCGCGCGTGATGTCTTCGGCCGTGGATCCACCGTGCCACTTGAGCGCCCGCAAGGTGGCGACAAGCACGACCGCGTCCGGCGTCAGTCCGGTGGCCGGCGAGACGATATCGAAGAACTTCTCGGCGCCCAGGTCGGCCCCGAAACCGGCTTCAGTGACCACGTAATCGGCGAACTTCAGCGCCAGGCGATTGGCGATGACACTGCTGGTGCCATGGGCGATATTGCCGAAAGGGCCGGTATGGACCAGCGCCGGGACATGCTCACTGGTCTGGACCAGGTTGGGCATGATCGCTTCATTGAGCACCGCGGTCAGTGCATTGGCGACATCCAGATCGCCGGCATGGATCGGCTCATCCCTGCGAGTAAAGCCTACGATGATGTTGCCCAGGCGTTGCTTGAGATCGCGGCGTGATTCGGCCAGCGCCAGAATGGCCATGATTTCCGAGGCGGCGGTAATGATGAAGTTGCACTCGCGCGGGATGCCGTTTGGATGGCCGCCCAGTCCGATAACGACATTGCGCAGCGATCGTTCATTCATGTCGACCGTGCGGTTCCAGACCGGGCGGGTCAGGTCGATGCCGAGCTTGTTGCCGTGGTGGAGATGGTTGTCGACCAGGGCGGCGAGCAGGTTGTGGGCGCTGGTGATCGCGTGCAGGTCACCGTTGAAGTGCAGATTGATGCGCGCCATCGGTTGCAGTTGTGATTGGCCGGCGCCGGTGGCCCCTCCTTTCATGCCGAATACCGGGCCCAGCGAGGGCTCACGCAAGGTGACCATCGGGCGCGCGCCGATTGCGCGCAAACCCTGACCCAGCGCAATACTGGTCAGGGTCTTGCCTTCACCGGCCCGGGTCGGTGTGATGGCGGTGACCAGGATCAGCTTGCCGTCGGGTTGATTACGGCGATTGTGTAGTGCATTGAGTCGAAGCTTGCCGGTGTACTTGCCGTAGAACTCGAACTCGTCCTCGGCCAGGTCCATTTCGGCCATGAAATGGCGCATGTGTTTCATCTGCGCTTGGTCTGTGGTCATTATTCTCTCCCTTGAAAGCCGACTCAGTTTGTATCGGTCGGCGACAGAACTCAAGTGCAAAAGGACGGTCACCATGGAGTTGCTTCGATCGACCATGACAACAGGACCCGATATGATGTACGCCTTGTTTCATGCGCTCGTGACCTGACTGATGTTTTCCGCCACCCTGATCATCCTGGTATCGCTGGCCTACGTGGGTCTGCTGTTCCTGGTGGCCTGGTGGGGAGACCGGCGTGCCGAGCGCGGTCAATCGATATTCAACCAGCCATTGATCTACTCGCTGTCGCTGGCGGTCTATTGCACGTCCTGGACCTTCTATGGGGCCGTCGGTCAGGCGGCGACCAGTGGTTGGGATTTCCTGCCCGTCTACCTGGGCCCGATCCTGGTTTTTGCCGTATTCGGCGGCTTCATCCTGCGTATCGTCCGGGTCAGCAAGGAGCAGAACATCACCTCGATTTCGGACTTTCTCGCGTCGCGTTTCGGCAAGACCCAGAAGCTGGCGGTACTGGTCACCGTGGTTGCAGTGCTGGGTGTGTTGCCGTACATCGCTTTGCAACTGAAGGGCATTGCCATGGGCTTTACCCTGCTGACCGCCGACCCGACCACCGGCATACTGTTGCCCGAAGAGCCTGGGCCGGTCTGGCATGATACGGCCTTGCTGGTGGCCTTGCTGTTGGCCGCCTTCACCATACTGTTCGGGACCCGTCAACTCGATGCCACCGAACATCATCCCGGGCTGATGCTGGCGGTGGCCTTCGAGTCACTGGTCAAGCTGCTGGCCTTTCTGGCGGTTGGGGTATTCGTTACCTGGTTTTTGTTCGACGGACTGGACACGGTGCTGCCTCACGCGATTGACGATGACGCGATTGCGGCCATGTTCGCCCCGGACAATCTCCGCCTGAGCTTTTTCACCATTCTGCTGTTGTCCATGCTGGCGATTTTCTGCCTGCCGCGGCAGTTTCACGTGGCCGTGGTCGAAAGCACCAGTGAGCGCGAGGTTCATGTCGCGCGCTGGCTGTTTCCGGTCTACCTGGTGCTGATCAGCCTTTTTATAGTTCCGGTGGCGGTCGCCGGTCTGTTGACCTTCGATGCCTCGGTCGAGGCCGACACATTCATGCTGGCCCTGCCAATGTTTGCCGATCAGCAGGGGTTGACCCTTCTGGCCATGCTGGGCGGCTTTTCAGCCGCCACCGGCATGGTCATCGTCGCGGCCGTGGCGCTTTCGATCATGGTTTCCAATGACATCGTCATGCCGGCGCTTCTGAGGAGTCGATTGGTTGATGCCGGCGCCGGCGGTGACCTGGGGCGTCTGCTGCTGATGGTCCGGCGCTGTGTCATCGTCTTGTTGCTGCTGCTGGCCTGGGCTTATTACCGCCTGTTCGCCTATGACGAAAGCCTGGCCGGTATCGGGCTGTTGTCATTTGCTGCGGTCGCCCAGTTCGCGCCGTTGGTGGTCGCAGCCATATTCTGGCGCGGGGGCAACCGCAATGGCGCCATGCTGGGGCTGGGCCTGGGATTTGGCGTGTGGTCTTATTGCTTGTTGTTGCCGGTGATTCTGCGCGCCAGCGGCGCCGGCGAAGCTTTTCTTGACGCCGGGCCACTGGGTATCGAAGTCTTGCGGCCCGAAGCACTGTTCGGATGGTCATTTTCCGATTCCCTGAGTCACGGTGTTTTCTGGTCACTGACATTCAATGTGCTGGGTCTGATCGTGGGTTCACGGTTTGGCGCAGCCCGACCGATTGACCGTATCCAGGCCAATGCGTTTGTGGGAGCCGCCAGTGGCATGGGCACCGATTCCCTGCCGCGCAGCGGGATCGCCACGGTCGGGGATTTCATTCAGCTCACGGCCCGTTTTCTTGGTGAGCGTCGAACTCGACAGTTCTTCAGTGATTTCGTCAAGCAGCGGGATGGAGAGCTGGTCGAGTCGCAACCGGCCGATGCCGAACTGGTGCGCTATACGGAGCGCGTGTTGTCCGGGGTGATCGGTGCCAGTTCGGCGCGGCTGGTGTTGTACTCGGCATTGGCCGGAAGCGGAATGAAATTCGACGAGGTCGTCAGTCTGCTGGACCAGACCTCGCAGAAGCTCAAGTTTCGCCAGGAATTGCTGCAATCGGCCATGGAAAATCTGTCCGAGGGCGTCAGCGTGGTCGATGGGGAGCTCAGGCTGGTGGCCTGGAACAAGAGCTATCTGGACATGTTCGACTATCCCGACGGACTGATTCACGTTGGTCGACCGATTCGCGATGTGCTGGAGTTCAATGCCCGGCGCGGCCGGCTGGGCGAGGGCGATGTCGCCGAGCTGGTTGAGCGGCGCATCGATTGGCTCAGGAAACGCAGCCCGCATTTCTATGAAAGAGTCCA
>SLKT01000123.1 GCA_007134485.1 Wenzhouxiangella sp.
GAACATGGCGATGAGACAACCGATGCACCCACAGCCTCCGAACCCGGTACCTATACGGCATGGGCCGCCGCGGTGGACGATGAAACAGATTGCGAAAGCCTCGAACGTGTGGAGGTCACCCTGGTGATCCATAGTGAGGTGCCCGTGCCCGTTGCACAAGACCTGACGACTTGCTACGACGGTGAGGAACATACGGCAACAGCCGAAGTGGCTGAAGGCACCACGCTGGTATGGTACGTCGATGAACATGGCGATGAGACAACCGATGCACCCACAGCCTCCGAACCCGGTACCTATACGGCATGGGCCGCCGCGGTGGACGATGAAACAGAATGCGAAAGCCTCGAGCGCGTGGAGGTCACCCTGTTGATCCATAATGAGGTGCCCGTGCCCGTTGCACAAAACCTTACTGTCTGCTACGACGGCGAGGAACACACCGCCACGGCCACTACCGGTGAAGGGTACACCATTGCATGGTACACCACCGAAGACGGTGATGTGCCTGCCGGTCCGCCAACAGCAACAGTGCCCGGCGTATACACTGCGTGGGCCGCATCCGTCGATAATGAAACAGATTGCGAAAGCCTCGGACGTGTGGAGGTCACCCTGGAGATCTATGAAGAGCCGCCGCTGCCTGTGGCGCAAGACCTGAACGTATGCTATGACGGCGAAGAACACACCGCTTCAGCCACCGTCGAAGATGGTTTGGTGGTGATATGGTACACCACTGCCGAGGGCGACGAAACCGGAGAGCAGCCTTCAGGCACAGAACCCGGTATCTATACGGCATGGGCCGCCGCCCGCGATGCGGACGGATGTGAAACCTCCGAGCGTGTGCTTGTGACCCTCGAGATCTTTGCATTACCCGAGGCGCCTGTTGCAGAAGACACGTCGGTATGCTACGACGGCGGTGAGCACACCGCTTCGGCAAGCGCTGCCGATGGTGCAGAGGTGATATGGTATGCCTTCGAAGACGGTGACGAACCCGCCGGTCCGCCAACAGCAACAGAGCCCGGTATTTATACGGCATGGGCCGCGTCAATGAGCGATGATGGCTGCGAGAGCGAAGAGCGCACCCTGGTGACACTCACGATCTACGCCCTGCCGGAAGCTCCTGAGGCGGATGACCTGATCGCATGCTACGACGGAGAGGAACATATGGCAGGCGCCATCCCGCCGGAAGGAAGCATCGTGGTATGGTATGCTTCCGAAGAGGGCAGCGAAGCAGGAGCACCACCGGCGGCCAGTGTGCCCGGTACCTACACGGCGTGGGCCGCTTCAGAAGATATGGAGACCGGCTGCGAGAGCGAAGAGCGCACCCTGGTGACACTCACGATCTACGCCCTGCCGGATGCACCCCTTGCCGAAGATCACAGCACCTGCTATGACGGCAACGAGCACACCGCCTCCGCATCAGCCCCCGAAGGCAGTTCCGTCGTATGGTACACCTCCGAAACCGATGGTGAGACAACCATAGCGCCTACCGGCACAGAAGCAGGCATCTACACTGCATGGGCGGCATCCCTGGATGATGAATCGGGATGCGAAAGCTCAGCACGCGTGCTGGTCACCCTCGAGATCTATGAAGGTCCGCCGCTGCCTGTCGCCATCGACTTGTCTGTATGCTATGACGGCGACGAACACACTGCCGATGCCACCGTAGAGGACGGCATCGACCTGCTGTGGTATGCAACGGTAGACGGCGACGAAGCCGGTGAGCAACCTTCAGGCACAGAGCCCGGCACCTATGTCGCCTGGGCGGCATCGTATGACCCTGTAACAGGATGCGAGAGCAGTGAGCGCGTGGAGGTCACCCTGGAGATCTACGAAGACCCCGAACCGCCTGTTGCAGGAAACATGACCGTATGCTACGACGGAGAGGAGCATGAGGCATATGCCACGGTGCCTGTTGGTGTCACCGTGTTATGGTACGATTCAGAGGACGGTGACGAACAGACCGGACCGCCTGCAGGCACAGAACCCGGTATCTATACCGCCTGGGCTGCCGCGCTGGATGAAGGCGGATGCGAAAGCACAGAACGCGTTCAGGTTACCCTGGAGATCCATGAACTGCCTGGTGAACCCGTGGCACACGACATTACCGTATGTTACGACGGTCAGGAGCACGAAGCCTGGGCAAGCAGCCCGGAAGGCACAGAGGTGATCTGGTACGCACACGAGGACGGTGACGAGGTCTCAGGACCGCCCACCGGCACCGAGGCAGGGGTCTATACCGCATGGGCCGCCACACTCAGCGAAGAGGGATGCGAAAGCGCAGCACGTGTGCCCGTTACACTGCTGATCAATGAAACACCGGTGGTGGAATGCCCCGACATACTCTTCCTCACCATGTATGATGATCCGCTGCCACTCAATCACGCCACACCGGAAGGTGGAACTTACGAAGGACCTGGCATCACAGACAACGTCTTCTATACCGAAGTGGCAGGTGCAGGCAACCACAGCATCACCTATACCTTCACAAACGAATTTGGCTGCTCCGACTCGTGCACCTTTGTCATCGCAGTGGCGGAAAGCCAGCCAGCGCTGACCGTGACCAAGGAGGCAGACACAGACACCTACAGCGCCGGCGGAGAGGTGATCACCTATACCATCGTTGTGGAGAACAACGGAAACGTACCCGTCTTCAATGTGAATGTTGTGGATCCGCTCACCGGTCTGGATGATGAAGTGCCGGTGATCGGTGTGGATGAATCGGTCGAATATTCCGAAACATATACCATCACGCAGACCGACATCGACAGCGGCAGTGTGATCAACACCGTAACCGCTGAAGGAGAAGACCCGGGCGGAGAGCCGGTCATTGCGACGGCAGAGGAGGTCATCACTGCCGATCTGCAGCCCGCGATCGCCATCAGCAAAACAACAGAAACAGACACCTATGGCACAGCGGAGGAAGAGATCAGCTACACCATTGTGGTGACGAACACCGGAAACGTGACCTTCATAGAGGCGAATATCGAAGACCCGCTTACCGGCTTCAGCGAAATGATCGAAAACCTCCAGCCCGGAGCAACAGCAACCTTCAACACAAGCTATGAGGTCACACAGGACGACATCGACAATGGCAGCATCACAAATATTGCTTCCGTAACGGCAGAAGACACCCAGGGAAGCATTGCACAGGACAGCGCAGAGGTCACAGTGTA
>SLKT01000012.1 GCA_007134485.1 Wenzhouxiangella sp.
ATCCGCACTCGGCTGCCACATCAGCCACCTTCCGGTCAGTGGTCTGCAACAGCTCAGCCGCCCGGTCCAGCCGGTACTCGGTCAGCACGGTCTTGGGTGGTTGGCCGAACAGGGCGCGGGTTTTGCGTTGCAGGGTGCGCTCATCCAGGTTCAGGTGTAATGCGAGGTCGCTGATTCTTGTGGCGGCGTCGCCATGATTGGTTTCCAGCCAGGCGTTGACTTGGTCGATGAAGGCCTGATCTTTGGGGGATGTCTCGGGTTGGTTTGCGTTTTTGGTGCGATCGTGCCGACGACGGTTCTCGATCGCACGGGCAGTATTGGCCAGGGTCAAGCGCAGTTCCTCATCATTGAACGGCTTGGTGACGACGGCATCGGCGGCGAGTTTCAGGCCTTGCAGACGCGTATCCACATCACGGCGAGCAGTGAGGATGAGGAAGGGGATGTGGCTGGTGGCGATGTCGTTGCGGATGCGCTTGAGCAGGGCCAGGCCATCCATGTTGGGCATCATGATGTCGCTGACGATCACGTCGATGTCGTGGGCGGCCAGGCGGGCCAGGGCCTGGCGGCCGTCACTGGCGGTGATGATTTTCCACTGGTCGACCAGCAGGCGCTTGAGGTGGCGGCGCAGGTCGCGGTTGTCTTCGACGATGAGCAGGGTGCCGAGGCGGGCATGGGGCCGGGGCGATGTTGTTTGGGTTGGCGGCTGCGGGTCGGCGGGTAGTGCCTGTTCGGGACTTGCCGGGTGGTTTGCTTCATTTTGGTGCCGTGGCTTTGCGTCGGTGACGGTTTCCGCAATCTGCCGGGCCGGAATGACCAGGCTGAAACGGCTGCCGTGGCCCGGTTGGCTTTGCAGGCGGATTTCACCACCCAGAGCGAGTGCGGCCTCGCGCACCAGGGCCAGGCCGATGCCGGCGCCTTTCTCGGCCTGGTTTTCATGGGCCAGGCGGCGCTGGAAACGCTCGAAGATGATGGCCTGTTCCTCTAGCGGGATGCCGGGGCCGGTATCGCCGACCTCGATTTCGGCATGCGCTGCCGCGCCGCTCAGGCGCAGAACCACCTGGCCGCCGGCCGGGGTGTACTTGATGGCGTTGGACAGCAGGTTGGTCAGGCACTTGTCGAACAGCTCGCGGTTGCATTGGGCCTGCCACTCACCTTCCAGCGCCAGGTCGAGCTGCAGCTTGCGCTGTTCGGCCAGTGGCGCGTGGTCGCGCGCCAGCGTTCGCAGCGCCCGGTTCACTGACCAGGGTTGGTCGGCCGGCGGGAAGGCATCGGCGCGTACGCGAGAGAGATCCATGAGTTGATCGACCAGCCGGTCCAGGCGCTGGATGTAGCGCTCGCCCAGTTCCACGGCTTCGGCATCGTCGGGATTTTGCTTGAGCCGATCAAGACCGGCGCGGATGAGGGTCAGCGGGGTGCGCAATTCGTGTGAGACGTTGGCATACAGCGTCTCGCGCGAGGCCAGCGCGTTTTCCAGTTCGCCGGCCTGGCGGCTGACCAGTTCATTGCGCTGGGCCAACTCGCGAGTGCGTCGGGCCACCAGGGCTTCGAGGGCGCGCCGACGCTGGCGCTGGGCCTGCCAGATGATGGCCAGACCAGCCAGCACAAGCAACACATAGCCCAGGTAGGCCAATGGATGCCGCCACGGAGGCGGCTGGATGCGGACCTGAAACAACAGCTCCGGTTCCGACCAGACGCCGTCGGCATTGGCCGCCTTGACCCGGAATCGATAGTCGCCCGGCGGCAGGCCGGGATAGCGCGCCCGTCGTGCGGCGCCGGCATCGACCCAGTCGGTCTCCAATCCCTCCAGTTGATAGGCATGGCGAATCTGATCGGGCGCAACGCTGTGCAAGGCCACGTAGTCGAGCACCAGGTAGTTGTCGCGGTGGTTCAGTTTCACGGAGCGGGTGGGGTTGGCCGCGGTTTCCAGGATTCTGTCGTTGACCTGGACTTGCTGAAGGCGTACCAGCGGTGGTTCGGGGTGATCCACGATGGCTTCGGGGCGAAACAGGTTGAAGCCGTTGATGCCGCCGAAGTAATAGTGGCCACTGGGACCGATATCCGCGACGCGACCGTTGAATTCATGATGGCGCAATCCATCCTGGAAGCCGTAATGGCGCGTCTGCCCGCTGGCGGGATCGAATCGCATCAGCCCGCGATTGCTGCTGATCCACAACTGGCCGGTGGCCTCGGGCAGGATGGCGTAAATGGTGTCGTCGACCAGTCCGTTGGCGGTCGTCCACCAGTCGAACGTGGTTTTCCCGTCGTCAATTTCAGCCAGCGACAGTCGGGCCAGCCCGCCGCCGCGAGTGCCGATCCAGACGGTGCCCTCGGGCGCTTCGGCGAGACTGAAAACATAATTGGCCGGCACCCGATTGCGATGGCCGGCCAGCCCCAGGTGCACCGCGCTCCCCGTATGCGCGTCAACCACAACCAGGCCGCGCTGGGTTCCGACCAGCAAGCGGCCGTCACTGGCCACCCGCAAGGCGCTGATGCCGGACAGTTCCGGGGCGGCGGACTCATCGAACAGCGGCACCAGCACCTGATCGGCCGGGGCCTGCCGGGTATCCAGCGTCCACAGGCTGCGGGAATCGGCGACGAAAAGCCGTTCGCCATCGGCAGAGAAATCCATAGCCCGCGGACTGATACCCATGGGTCGCCCATGAATCGGCATGGCATCAATGCCGGGGCCGCGCGCATCCGCCCGGCCCAGCCAGCCGCGACCCCCGATCCAGACCTGCCCGTCGGCCGGATTGCGGGCCATGGCAAAGACCCGATCGGATGGAATGATTCGATCTGCCGAACCCGACTGGCCAAAACGGGTGACGATCTGAATATTCCCGCCTTCTTCCTTTCTCCAAAGCGTGACGCCGGATTCGTCGCTGCCGGTCCAGAGGTAAGTTTCGCCGTGCAGGGGTTGCTCGACCACGCCTCGAATGACATTGTCGACACCGGGCGTGGCGTCCCGGATGTGTCGGAACCGCTGACGCTCCGGCACGTAACGCGCCAGGCCGGCCAGGTTGGCGCCGATCCAGACCACGCCGAACCGATCGGCCAATAGCGTGTATCCGACACGGCCCAGCGTCGGCGGCAGCGACTCCGGGTCGCCAGGCCGGTGCTCCAGGCGTTGCAGCGCGCCGCTGTCAGGCCGGTACACGGCAACGCC
>SLKT01000149.1 GCA_007134485.1 Wenzhouxiangella sp.
ATGTCCAGCTCAGCATGAACCCGGGCATCATCGGCGTGCCGGTGACCTACCAGGTGGCTGTAACCGGGTTCGTGTCCGTTCCTGAAGACGGCCAGGTGACCATCGTTGCATCAACCGGTGAGAATTGCATCGACAGCACCACGCCGCCGCCGGCGGATGGCATGACCGCGCTTTTTTCCTGTGACATTCTGTACAGCGGAACCGGTGCGAGACCCCTTCAGATTTATTTCTCGGAATCCGGCACTCATGTTTCAGTAGAGAATTCCAGCGTGATTCAGCATGTTGTGGGCGATGAGTTCATCTTCCACGATCGGTTCGAGGTAGTGGATTGAGCTTGTTCAGTTAATCAACCGAGCGCCGGGGGAGCCCACGGGGCAGACCCAGCATCGAGCTTTGAGACCGGCTTCGGCAAAGGCCTTGATCATGGAGTGGCCAGCGCCCTGAGCGCTGTCGCGATCAACAAACCAGCCGAATACGCTGGGTCCAGCGCCGGAAATCGAGGCACCCAGGGCGCCACGGTCGAGGGCGGCCTGTTTGACTGCGGCAAACCCGGGAATCAGCCCGGCGCGGCGGGGTTCGACCAGCACATCGTTGAGGCCGGCACGGATCAGCTCCAGATCATTGCGGTAGCAGCCGCTGAGAAATTCGGCCAGGTGGGTATGGTGGCGAACCACGGTGGCGATGGGGTAGGGCTCGGTAAGGCTTTCGCGTGCCGCGCGGGTCTCGACGACGTGATCGGGATGGACGATTGCGGCGTGCACGCCATCGGGCACCGGAATGGGAATCAGCCGATCGCGGGTCGCCATGACCAGCCCGCCGATCAGTTGCGGCCCGACATTGTCACCGTGCACCGAGCCACTGGCCACCGCTTCACCGACCAGAGCATGCGGATAGAGCTGCTCGACCGGCAAGGGTTCGGGCAGCAGGGCATTGGCCGCAACCAGTGCCGCGGTGGCCGAGGCGGCCGAACCGCCCAGACCCGAACCCAGCGGGATCCCCTTTTTGATGTGCAGCTTGATTCCGAATCCCGGTTGTTGCGCTTCGAGCAGTGACTGAACGGCCCGCCCGGCGGTGTTGCGCTCGGCCTCCAGCGGCAGTTTCGTGATTACGCCCTCGATAGTCTCGATCATCACTTCCGGATGATCGTCGCGAATGGCCGTGACCGTATCGCCGGGTCCGTCAATGGCATGGCCGATCAGATCGAATCCCACCCCGACATTGCCGACGCTGGCCGGCGCGAAGGCCGTGGCGCGTTCGATCACAGGCGTGCCCCAAGGTGGGCCGCGACCCGCAACAGGTCTGCAAACACGCCGGCGGCAGTCACGTCGGGTCCCGCGCCCGGACCCTGAACGATCAGCGGATTGTCGCGGTAGCGTTCGGTGGTGAAGGCGACCACGTTGTCGGTCAGCGCCAGGCTGGCGAAAGGATGATCGTCGGGCAGGGATTTCAATGACACTTCAGCGCGACCCTCATTGTCCAGCGAGGCGACATAGCGCAGCACCTGGTTCTGATTGCGGGCCGTTTCCAGTCGTTTGGCCATGGGCGTATCAATGCTTTCCAGCCTGGCCAGAGATTCATCGACCGAGGCCCCTTCAAGTCGTTCCGGGCACAGGGATTCGACTGAAACATCGTCCAGTTCCAATTCCAGTCCCATCTCGCGGGCCAGGATGACCAGCTTGCGCACCACGTCCATGCCGGACAGGTCATCGCGCGGGTCGGGTTCGGTATAGCCGGCCGAACGCGCCTCGCTGACCAGTTCGGCAAATGACATGCCGGGCTCGTAGCGATTGAACAGGTAGGCAAGGGTGCCGGAAAAAATGCCCTCGATGCGCAGCACCTTGTCGCCGGTGTCGATCAGGTCGCGCAGGGTCTGGACGATCGGCAATCCCGCGCCGACCGTGGCTTCGTAGCGCCAGCGCGCACTGGATTTTTCCAGTTGAGCGCGGATCTTGCGGAAGCGGGCGATCGGGCCGCTGCCGGCATGCTTGTTGGGCGTGATGACATGCAGGCCGCGGGCCAGCCAGTTTGGGTAGTGCTCGGCGATGGCGTCGCTGGCGGTGCAGTCGATCAGCACAGCATGCGGCAGATGGTCATCGTCGATGAATTTGGCCAAGACCTCCAGATCGAGCGCCTGACCCTGCTCGGTCAGGGTCTTGGCCGGATCATCAATATTCAGGTGTGTATCAGACAGGAGCATGCGCCGGGAACTGGCAATGCCCCTGAGTCGCAGATCCAGATTGGCCTCGCGCTTGAGTCGTTCACGGGTGGCTTCCAGTTGGGCCAGTAGCGCGCGACCGACATTGCCGGGGCCGATCAGTCCAACCGACAGGGTCTGTTCGGACAGGTAGAACCCGGCGTGAATGGCCTTGAGGGCGCGCTCGGCATCGACCTCGTTGATCGCCACCGAGATATTGCGCTCGGACGCGCCCTGGGCAATGGCGCGCACGTTGATCCCGGCCCGGCCCAGGGCATTGAACAGCCGGGCCGCCACGCCTGGCGTGCCGGCCATGCCTTCTCCGACAATCGCCAGTACGCGGATGTCGGCGTGCAGGGCAATGCGCTGGATCTGGCCATGGCGCAACTCGCGCTCGAAAGCATCTTCAAGCACGCTGACTGCAGTGCTCGCGACCGAGGCTGGCACCACCGCGCAGATCGAATGCTCGGATGAGCCCTGGGAAATCATCGCCACCGAGACATCGGCACGGTGCAGGGCTGAAAACACCCGCTCGGCCGTGCCCGGCACGCCGATCATGCCGGCGCCCTCGATATTGACCAGGGCCATTCCACCGATGCCCGAAATGCCTTTGACCGGCGGTTCGGGATTGCCCGCCGAATCGATGCGGGTGCCGGGGCAGTCCGGGTTGAAGGTGTTGCGGATGCGAACGGGAATGTCGGCTTCCAGCGCCGGTGCCAGGGTTTGCGGATGCAGCACGCGGGCGCCGTAATAAGCCAGCTCGAAGGCTTCGCGATAGGACAGGTGATCGAGCAGCACCGCTTGTGGTACGGCCGAGGGATCGGCCGAGAGCAGGCCGTCGACATTGGTCCAGATGTGCACTTCGTCGGCCCCGAACAGGCGGCCGAAGATACTGGCCGAGTAGTCCGAACCATTGCGCCCGAGCGTCGAGATGCGCCCATCGACCCGACGGCAGATAAAGCCAGTGATCACATAGCGCCGGGCGGGATGTTCCCGGCGAAAGTGCTCCAGGTTGGCCTGGCTGGTCTCCCAGTCAACCGCGACCATCAGCGGGGTGGGTTTGACCCTAAGCACTTCGCGTGCATCCAGCACCACGCTCTCATGGCCGATGGCATTGAATCGCGCCGACAGCAGGTGGGCTGAAAGCAACTCGCCCAGTCCGGATACCAGCTCGATAACCTCGACCGGGGCCGAGCCCATCAGGTCCAGGCTGGCCAGAAGCTGATGCAGGTTGGCAAAGCGCGCATTGAGTTGATCGTTGAGCGTGTTCAGCAGATTGTCGGATTCGACCAGCCGGGATGCCGTGTCCAGGTGGCGATCCTGCAATCGGGTCAGCCGTTCCCGCCAGTCGGCAGCGCCACTGGCGGCTTCATGGGCCAGGGCAATCAACTAGTTGGTGACCCCGGCCATCGCGGATACGACGATGGCCTGGTGGTCATCTCCCTGCTCGGTCAACAGCTTGGCGACATGCGCGATACAGTCACTGTCGGCCAGGCTGCTGCCGCCGAATTTGTGGGTGGTCCAGGGCATGGTTCTCGAACTCGGTTGCCAAGGGGGAGTTTAGCGGGTTTGTTGGTTTGTTCGTTGATTGGTTTGTTGGTTTGTTGGTTATTGGATGAGTGCTAGGGCCAGTGCCAGGATGGA
Organism: Wenzhouxiangella sp.; assembly: GCA_007134485.1. GTDB lineage: Bacteria > Pseudomonadota > Gammaproteobacteria > Xanthomonadales > Wenzhouxiangellaceae > Wenzhouxiangella. The sequence continues at coordinate 3,839 of SLKT01000149.1, forward strand.
CAGGGCGGAAAGGGCGGCGGCGGCGGCGGGTTTCCAGCCCAGAGTCTTCAGGTCGGCGATGCGCACGCCCATGGCCAGGGCGGCCATGGCCATGGCGAAGGCGAAGATGCTGACCTGGCCGGCCATGGAGATGGTGGTTTGCCAGGTTGAGTGGTCCGGGCCGAGGACAGCATCGCCGGCGGTACGTACGACCGACAGGGCGATGAAACCGAGAATGAAAAAAGGAATGGGGGGCAGGCCGGGGCCGGTTTGTGTCGAGCGGTTTCGGGTGTTCATCCAGACCAGGGCCGGAATGATCAGCAGCATGAAACTGTTGCGCAGCAACTTGGTGACCGTGGCGGAATCCAGGGCAGCGGCACCGGGCCAGGTCTGGTCGTGCAGGGTGGCCGCGGCCGTGACCTGGGCGGTATCGTGAATGGCCAACCCCATGATCAGCCCGATCTGCTCGGGATGGTCGAGTAGCACGGGCAACAGCAAGGGATAGGCCAGTGTGGCCACCAATCCGAACAGGGCGATGCAGGCGACGGCGTAACCGGTTTCCTCGCTGCGGGCACGAATGCCCGGAGCGGTTGCGGCAATCGCCGATGCCCCGCAGATGGCCGTGCCGGCTGCCAGCAGGGTTGCCAGGCGCTGGTGGGCGCCGGCCAGGCGGGCCAGCAAGAATGTCAGCAGCAGCGCAAGGACAACGACGACGATGGCCAGCGGCAGGGCCTGAAGGCCGAGTGTTCCCAGCTCGACCAGGCTCAGTCTCAAACCCAGCAGCGCCACCGCGATCTTGAGTAATGGACCAGCGGCCAAGGCCAGACCGTCATTCCACAAGGGGCGCTTCGCGGCCAGCGGGGCCAGGGCGAAACCGGCCAGGACCGCGATCAGCATCATGCTCACTGGAAGTTTTCCAGCCTTTCCGGGCAGGCCGGATTGCCATTCGACCAGCGCCCAGGCGAACACGGCCAGGCCAAGCACAACCAGGATTCCAGGCAGCCAGGCCGGACGTGTCTTGATTGACAGGGTGCTTTGTGACAAGGGCTTGAAGTGGAGGTTTGCGACTGAAAAATGAATAACAGCGGATTATATCGATAGATGCCCCGGTTATATCAATGACCAATGGCACAGGAAACCTTCACCCGTTTCTGGCAGTATTACCGGGTTTTTTCAAAACGAATTGGATGTAAGCGCAATGAAACGACTGCTGATGTGCACACTGGGAGTGGGATTGATGACTGCAGGAGCCGCCGTGGCTGACGAGGATCCGTTCTTGTGGCTGGAGAACATCGAGGGCGAAGATGCGCTGGAATGGGCGCGCGAGCAAAACGAGCGTTCCGAGGAATACTTGCGCAGTCATGAATTGTTCGAACCCCTGCATGAGCGCCATCTCGAGATTCTGACTTCGGATGAGCGCATCGATTATCCCTCTTTGATGGGAGGGCAGATCTACAATTTCTGGCGCGATGGCGAGCACGTACGCGGCATCTGGAGAACCACCAGCCGCGACAGTTATTCCAGTGGCGAGCCTGACTGGGACATCATCATCGATGTCGACAAGCTGGCCGAAGAAGAAGACGAGAACTGGGTGTGGGCCGGATCAAGCTGCCGCTACCCGGACTACGATCGCTGCATCATCGGCACCTCGATTGGTGGCGCCGATGCGGCGGTGCGTCGTGAATTCGATCTCGAAACCCGCCAGTTCGTCGAAGGTGGATTCAAGCTTCCCGAATCGAAGAGCTTCATCGCCTGGCGCGACCGCGACAGCGTCTTTCTGGCGCCGGCCTTTGATACCGAGGAAATGACCACCTCCGAATACCCGCGCAATGTGCATATCTGGGAGCGCGGCACACCGCGTGAAGAGGCCCGGCGGGTATTCGAGGGCGAGCGCGACGATGTCCTGGTGACGGCCATGCGCATCTGGGACAAGGACACGCCCTACGACATCATCGTTCGCATGCCGTCATTTTTTACTCGCCACTACCACATCTACGCGGATGGACAGACGCATCGAATCGACGTCCCGGATGATGCCGAGGTATCCGGCATCATCGATGGTCAGTTGCTGGTTGAGCTGAAATCGGATTGGGACCTGGATGACAAGAGCTATCGCCAGGGCGCCCTGCTGGCGGCCGGGATCGATGGCCTGATGGCCGGCGAGCCGGAATTCGAGTTGCTGTTCCAGCCCAACGAGCGCCAGGCCGTATCGGCAGTCAATACCACCGAGTCAACCGTGCTGGTGGGCATACTCGACAATGTCACCGGTCAACTGTTGCGGTTCACCCATGATGACGAGGCCGGTTGGCAGGAACAGCGCCTGGATCTGCCGGACATGGGCACCTTGAGCATTGTTTCGACCGACGACAAGTCCGATCGCTTCTACTTCAACTACACCGGTTTTCTCACGCCCTCGCGCCTGTACGAGGCGGACGCCATGGCCGATACCCGCGAGCCGGTGCGCTCCGAGCCGGCCTGGTTTGATGGCGAAGGCATGGAAGTGGTCCAGTATCACGCCACTTCGGCCGATGGCGAGCGCATTCCGTATTTCGTGGTCAAGCCGGTCGGGTTCGAGGCCAACGGCGCCAACCCGACCCTGCTGGCGGCCTACGGTGGTTTCGAGATCGCCCGCACGCCGTTTTATTCCGGCGGCATTGGCTCCGGCTGGCTTGAGCGTGGCGGGGTTTACGTACTGGCCAACATCCGTGGCGGCGGCGAGTTCGGTCCGCGCTGGCACCAGGCGGCCTTGCGTGAAAATCGCCAGCGCGCCTTTGACGATTTCATCGCCGTGGCCGAAGACCTCATCGAGCGCGACATTACCGCGCCGGAGCATCTGGGAATCCAGGGTGGCAGCAATGGCGGCCTGCTTGTGGGTGCGGTCATGGTGCAACGGCCCGGCCTGTTCAACGCCGTGGTCTGCCAGGTCCCCCTGCTGGACATGAAGCGCTTTCACAAGTTGCTGGCCGGAGCGAGTTGGATGGCTGAATACGGCAATCCCGATGATCCGGACGACTGGGCCTATATCAGTGAATATTCGCCCTATCAGAATCTTTCGGCCGAGGCCGACTATCCGAAGATGTTCGTGACCACGTCGACGCGTGATGACCGGGTCCATCCCGGCCATGCGCGCAAGATGGTGGCCAAGATGATGGATCAGGGCCATGACGTGCTCTATTACGAGAATATCGAGGGCGGTCACGGGGGTGCGGCCAATCTCAAGCAGTCGGCCTATATCAATGCCCTGATCCAGGCCTATCTGCATGACCGCCTGGCCGGGTCGAATTGAGAAGACCCGGAAACCTCCGAAGACACCGAAATAATGGATTGAAGCGCCTCATGGTTTTCACTGATTTCGGTGTCTTCGGTGGTTGATGTTTTGTGATTTCTCGTTCGGGAACTCCGTAGATTCAGTGAAGTCACAGCAGGTGAGAGATAAAACAGTACCAATTTACTCCGACTTTCAGGTTCCGGGGTTTGCTGGTAAGATGAAAGGTTGAATTTTAGGAGAATCGCATGGGCAAGGATCTCGTACCAAGTCATCTGATGGCACCGGCCGGTACCGGCTCGCTCGATGCGTACATGCAGGAAGTCAACAAGATTCCGGTACTGACGCTCGAAGAGGAGCAGTCCCTGGCACGCCGTTTTCGGGACGAGGAAGACCTGGATGCGGCCCGGTTGATGGTCATGTCGCATCTGCGCTTTGTGGTGCACGTGGCGCGCGGCTACTCCGGATACGGCCTGCCCCTGGGTGATCTGATCCAGGAAGGCAATATTGGCCTGATGAAGGCGGTCAAGCGCTTTGATCCCGACCAGGGCGTTCGCCTGGTGTCGTTTGCCGTGCACTGGATTCGGGCCGAAATTCACGAATTCATCCTGCGCAACTGGCGCATCGTCAAGGTGGCCACGACCAAGGCCCAGCGCAAGCTGTTTTTCAACCTGCGCAAGCAGAAGAAGCGTCTGGGCTGGTTGAATCAGACCGAGGTCAATCGGGTCGCCGAGGACCTGGGCGTCAAGCCCGAGGTCGTCACCGAAATGGAATCGCGCCTGGCCGGCCAGGACATTGGCTTCGATCTGCCCGGCAATGACGACGAGGAATCCACCTACATGGCGCCGGCTGCCTACCTGGAAGGCCTGAGCGTGTCACCGGACGAGGCCGCCGAGGCCGAGGACTGGGAACAGCACCACCACAACCTGCTGTTCGATGGGGTCGAGAGCCTTGATGACCGCTCGCGCGACATCATTCAGAGCCGCTGGCTGCTTGATCCCAAGACCACGCTTCAGGAGCTTGCTGACAAGTATGACGTCTCGGCCGAGCGCATTCGCCAGCTCGAGGCGGCCGCACTCAAAAAGCTCAAGGCTCGATTCGAAGCCTGACCCAGTCAATCCGGCGCGCATGGCGCGCCGGATGTCTCAGAACTGGTTGATCAGCGGGGCGGGTCCTTCCTCGAAGCGACCGCCAAAGATCTCGTCGACGACACTGCAGGTGATGTCGATGTCATTCACATCGTGGCGATCGACCACGCCTGAAGCATTATTGATAATGCACTCCTGCAAGGGACCGTTCGGGGGGCTCAATATCTCGATGCTGTAACGTGTTCCGGCTTCGAACACGAAAGAGAATTGTTTCTGATCGGGATGGATTTCCATGATCTGGCCGGATTCGTTGTCGACCAGGAGCAGTTCACTGCCCTGCAGGCCTTCGATGTGCCCGCCGACGACCACTTCTCCCGCGCTTTCGGCCTGAATCAGACCGACCACGAGAAGCAGCATCAGCGCGCCCCATCCGCGAGTCATGAAATATTCTCCCTGTTGCCTTCGAGGCATTGATGCTCTGGCATAGTGGTGCGTAAGCCGCAACTATACCGGATTTTGGTCAACCGCTCAAAAATCCGGCTCGATCAGCAATGGTTCGGGCTCGAGGGTGACGCCGTACTCGCGTCTGATGGCCTGTCGGACCTTGTCGATCAGCACTTTCAGGTCGGCTGCGGTGGCTTGCCCGTGATTGACCAGCACCAGGGCATGGTGCTGATACACGCCAGCGTCACCGATGCGATACCCACGAAATCCCAGCCGTTCGATCATCCAGCCGGCAGCCAGTTTGACCCGCTGATTGTCTCCAGGCCAGTGGGGCAGGGCGGGAAACTCCTTGAGCAGGTCCCGGGCAACGGCGGTCTCGACCACGGGATTCTTGAAAAAACTTCCGGCATTGGCCAGGCGGGCCGGGTCGGGCAGGCGATGGCGGCGCAGGCGCATGACGGTCGCGGCCAATTGTCTCGGCGTCGGTTTGGACAACCGGCGATGGGTCAGTGCCCGGGCTAGGCTCTGGTAATCGGCCCTTGGCCTGAATTCATGGTCCAGGCGCATGCTGATGCCGGTAATCAGGAAGCGACCGCGGTCGGTTGTCTTGAAGCGGCTGTCACGGTAACCCAGGGCACAATCATCCCGGCTCAACTCGAGCATTTCAGCCGTTTGCCAGTCCCATGCGCGGACGGATTCGAGCACATCGGACAACTCCACGCCGTAAGCCCCGATGTTCTGCATCGGCGCCGCACCAACCGACCCGGGGATCATGACCAGGTTTTCCAGACCGTGCAAACCACGGTCGATGCAGGTCCTGACCAGTCGGTGCCAGTTTTCGCCGGCACCGGCGTCCACCCGGCTGGTGTTGTCGTCGAGTGGTTCGACCCGCATTCCGCCAAGTCGGTTGAGCAGGATGCGACCCGGCCAGTCGCCCATGAACACGGTGTTGGAACCGTCGCCAAGAACGAGCAGGGGCAGGTCGGTCGGCGGCAGGGACTCGAGCTGTTCTGGATGTTCCAGGATGACCAGTTCGCGCGCGCGGGCCGGGAGGCGAAAGGTGCTCAATGGCGCCAGGTCGACATCGCGGCGCAGCGTGACCGGTTTCATCAAGCCGCGTTCCAGGCATCAAGGCATTCGCCGATCAAGCGTGGTCCTTTATAGATAAAGCCGGTATAGATCTGCACCAGGTTGGCGCCGCAGCGTTTCTTGTCCGCGGCATCGGCCCCGCAAGTGATGCCGCCGAGCCCGATGATGGGAAAATCCGAACCCAGGATCCGGCGGGCGGTGGCCAGCGTCTGATCGGCGCGTGGCTTGACCGGGGCGCCGCTCAAGCCCCCGGTTTCACCAGCGTGTGCGTGACCGTCAACAGCCTGGCGATCCAGCGTGGTATTGGTGGCGATCAGGCCATCGATGCCGGACTGGCCGATCACATCCAGTGATGCGGCCAGGGCGGCTTCATCCCAGTCCGGGGCTATCTTGACCAGGATCGGGCACGTGCGCTCGTGCCGCGCGGCAAGGTCGTGGCCCAGGCCGACAAGCTCGCCGAGCAGCTCGGCCAGTGGACCGGTGTCCTGCAGGGCGCGCAGGTTGGCGGTGTTGGGCGATGAGATGTTGACCGTGACATAGTCGCAATGCGGGTAGACCTTCTCCAGGCAGTGCCGGTAGTCATCGGCGGCCCGCTCGACCGGGGTATCCTTCTGCTTGCCGATATTGGCCCCGACGATGCCTGAAAAACGTCGCCGCTTCAGCCGCTCGACCAGATGATCCACGCCCTTGTTGTTGAAGCCCAGGCGATTGATCAGCGCCTGGTGTTCAGGCAGGCGGAACATGCGCGGTTTCGGATTGCCGGGCTGCGGGCGCGGGGTGACCGTGCCGACCTCGATAAAGCCGAACCCGAGATCACCCAGCGCATCGATGTGATCCCCGTTCTTGTCCAGCCCTGCGGCCAGGCCGACCGGGTTGGGAAAGTCCAGTCCCAGCACCGTAACCGGCGCTGACCGCGAGCAGCCGCCCATCAAGCGTGGCACGCCGACCATCCGCCCGGCGGACAGGGCGTTCAGCGCAATGTCGTGCGCGACTTCCGGGGGAAGGAGAAAAAGCCCGCTTCGCAGCCACGTATACATTAATCGGGGCTCGCTGTGTGGAGAGTGGGGAGAGGGGTAGAGGGGAGACGGGAGAGGGAGAAGCCCGGGCTCCGATCAATCCTGCTTGCCATCCTTCTCACCGCTTCTCCTCTCACCAACTCCCATCACAAGTCAAACTTGATCCCCTGGGCCAGCGGCAGCTCGGTCGACCAGTTGATGGTATTGGTCTGCCGGCGCATGTAGGCCTGCCAGGAGTCCGAACCCGACTCACGTCCGCCGCCGGTTTCCTTCTCGCCACCGAAGGCCCCGCCGATCTCGGCGCCCGAGGTGCCGATATTGACGTTGGCGATACCGCAATCCGAGCCGCGATGGGAGAGGAAATACTCGGCATTGCGTACATCGGTGGTAAAGATCGCCGATGACAAGCCCTGGCGAACATTGTTGTGCATGGCCATGGCTTCTTCCAGGGTCTTGAAGGTCATCACGTAGAGAATGGGTGCGAAGGTCTCTTCCTGGACAATATCCCAGTGATTTTCAGCCCGGATGATGGTTGGTTCGACGAAAAAGCCATCGCGTTCGATGCGCTTGCCGCCGGTCAGCACCTTGCCGCCGGCTTCACGGGCGCGCTCGACGGCCTGCTCGAACTTCTCGATTGCGCTTTCGTCGGTCAACGGTCCCATCAGGGTGTCGCTGTCGAGGGGGTCACCGATGCGGACCTGTCCGTAGGCCTTGACCAGCGTGTCGCAGACCGAATCGGCAATCGATTCATGCACGAACAGCCGTCGGGTGGTGGTACAGCGCTGGCCGGCGGTGCCTACCGCGCCGAATACCACCGCCGGAATGGCCAGCTTGAGATCAGCGGTTTCGTCGATGATCAGCGCATTGTTGCCGCCAAGCTCCAGCAGACTCTTGCCCATGCGTGCAGCGACCCGCTCGCCGACCTTGCGGCCGATGGCGCTGGAACCGGTAAACGAGGTCAGCGCGACACGTTCATCATCGACAAAGCGCTGGGCCAGGTCGTGCCCGCCTTCCATGAATGATGTGAACACCGGGGGGTAATCGCTGTCGGCGAGTGCTTCGTTGACGATGTTCTGCACGGCCGCGCAACAGAGCACGCCCTTGGGGCTGGGTTTCCAGACCGTGGCGTTACCGCAGACTGCCGAGAGCAGGGCATTCCAGGCCCATACCGCGACCGGGAAATTGAACGCCGTGAGCACACCGACCACGCCCAGCGGATGCCATTGCTCGTACATCCGGTGACCGGGACGCTCCGAATGCATGGTCTTGCCGTAGAGCATGCGTGACTGGCCGACGGCGAAATCACCGATGTCGATCATCTCCTGGACTTCGCCGTCCCCCTCGGCCTTGATCTTGCCCATTTCCATCGCCACCAGGCTGCCGAGTGGATCCTTGTAATCTCTCAGTGCGCCGGTGACCAGGCGCAC
>SLKT01000134.1 GCA_007134485.1 Wenzhouxiangella sp.
GACCACTGACCACTGACCACTGACTACTGACTACTGACTACCGACCTCCGACTTCCGACCTCCGACTTCGGTCTTTTTTCGCCCCTCCCCTGCCCCCACATTGAGCCCTTGCAACCCAACAGGCCACTGCCACCCATGAGCCAATACGTCTACACCATGCACCGGGTCAGCAAGACGGTGCCGCCGAACCAGACGCTGATCAAGGATATTTCGCTGTCGTTTTTCCCGGGCGCCAAGATTGGCGTACTCGGTCTGAACGGGGCCGGGAAGTCGACCGTGCTACGCATCATGGCCGGGGTGGACAAGGAGTTCGATGGCGAGGCGCGTGCGCAACCGGGCATCCGCATCGGCTATCTCCCCCAGGAACCCGAGCTCGACGAGACGCTGACGGTACGCGAGTCGGTCATGCAAGGGCTGGGCGAGATCAAGGCGTTGCTGGATCGCTTCAACGCCATTTCCGATCGCTTTGCCGAGCCGATGAGCGATGAGGAAATGAACGAACTGCTGGCCGAGCAGGCCGATCTCCAGGACCGAATCGACGCCGCCGACGGCTGGGAGCTCGATCGCACCCTCGAGGTCGCCGCCGACGCCTTGCGCCTGCCGCCCTGGGACAGCGAAATCAGCGTGCTTTCGGGGGGCGAGCGGCGTCGCGTTGCATTGTGCCGCCTGCTGCTTTCTCGGCCCGACATGCTGCTGCTCGATGAGCCCACCAACCACCTCGATGCCGAGTCGGTCGCCTGGCTGGAACGCTTTCTTGACCATTTCCCGGGCACGGTCATGGCCGTGACCCATGATCGCTACTTTCTCGACAATGTCGCAGGCTGGATTCTGGAAATGGATCGCGGTCACGGCATTCCATTCCAGGGCAATTACTCATCCTGGCTGGAGCAGAAGGAACAGCGCCTGGCAGTCGAGGAAAAACAGGAAGCCTCGCGTCAGAAGTCGATCAAGTCCGAACTCGAGTGGGTACGCGCCAATCCCAAGGGACGCCAGGCCAAGAGCAAGGCACGCCTGAAGCAATTCGAGGAACTCAATTCAAGGGAATTCCAGACCCGCAACGAAACCCGACAGATCTACATCCCGCCGGGTCCGCGCCTGGGCGATGCCGTCATCGAGGCCGAGGGCATCTACAAGGGTTTCGGTAACGATCTGCTGATCGAGGATCTGAGTTTTCGCATCCCGCCCGGTGCGATCGTCGGCATTGTCGGCGCCAACGGGGCCGGCAAGACCACCCTGTTCAAGATGATTGCCGGGCTGGAGCAACCGGACCGGGGCAACATCCAGGTCGGTGAGACCGTGCAACTGGCCTGGGTGGACCAGCGCCGTGACAGCCTGGACGACAATCGCCAGGTCTGGGAAGAGATTTCAGATGGCGCCGACGAGATCGTGGTGGGCAATTACCGGATCGCGGCACGTGCCTACGCCAGCCGCTTCAATTTCAAGGGCTCCGAGCAGCAGAAACGGGTCGGGCAATTGTCCGGCGGTGAACGCAACCGGGTCCACCTGGCCAAGGTGCTCAAGAGCGGCGGCAACGTCCTGATGCTCGATGAACCGACCAATGACCTGGATGTGGAAACCCTGCGGGCGCTGGAAGATGGCTTGCTGGCTTTTCCGGGCTGTGCGTTGGTCATCTCGCACGATCGCTGGTTCCTGGACCGCATCGCCACCCATGTGCTGGCCTTCGAGGGTGACTCGCACGTCGAATGGTTCGAGGGCAATTTCTCCGACTACGAGAAGGATCTCAAGCGTCGCCGCGGTGACCAGGCCGGACCCAAACGAATTCGCTACAAGAAGCTGAAGTAGTTGAACCGAACCGAACTTCCGGGCTCTAATACAGGCGACCTTTCAAACCCACTCTTGATCTCACCATTGCAATGAACATGAAATACATCATTTTCGCCATTGCCGCCACCGTAATGCTGACCGGCTGTCCGTCCGAGGAAGAAGTCGAAACGCCCGAGGAAACGGCCACCGAAGCCGCACCGACGCTGTCGGAACAGCGCGCCATGCGTCAGCGCCGCAATCCCGAACCGCCGGACCGCTCTGACGAGCCGCGCAGCTTGACCGATCCCTCCCGGGAAATTCCACGCCTGACCGGGGAGCTCGAGCAGGATGGCTACGGGCCGACCATGATCATTGACGGATCCAGCCCTGACTCCTTCCGGCAGAGTGTGGAGTTGATCGCGGCGGATTCATCGGAACAGCAATATCGCGACTTCAATGCTGCGCTGCGCTTCCTTCGCACCTACTCTCTCGGCGCGCGTGATCTGGACACGTTCTATCAGACACTGGATGGCATGACCCCGGAAGAAGTCATCGAAATGGCCTCCGAGCGACGCGAACGCCGGCAGCGCTGATTCTCAGGCTTCCACGATGGGTCAGGGACGGAATGGTCGCGGATTCCAGCCGAGTTGCTCGCGAGCCGGCTGATCATCGACCACCAGATCGATTTTCTGCCGATCAATCATCACCGGGCGAATGTCACGCATCCGCCCGGTCCAGTGCATGACGCGAAGCAGTGACTTGAGGGCAATCGTGGGCACTCGAATCAGGCGCGGAGTCTGTCCGGTGCCGGCCGTGATTCGGCGCAGCATGTCCGGATAGGCCAGCGTCTCGCCGCCGCCCAGCCACCAGCTTCCAGCGCTCGCCTGGCCGCGCTTTAGACATTCGATTGCAAAGCGAGCCAGATCGTCGGCATGGACGGGCTGGCGCAACCCCCGACCACTGTAGGGCAGGTAACGCATGCGCGTGCCGAGCGCGGCGACCCGCTGGACATTTTGATTGTCCGCCGTGCCGTAAATCAGGGTGGGTTTGAGTAGGGTCAGGGGGATCTCGCGGCGGGCACACCATTCGGCAAGCTGGCGTTCGATCTCGATCAGCTCGGCCATCAGATGACGCTCGGCAGCATCGGGCGACGCCGCCTTGAAACGGGTGCTGGCCGAGCTCAGGGCCACGACACGTCCCAGGCGTTGCGACTGCTCAACCTGTTCAAGTGCGTGACGAAGGGGCCCCAGACTGACCAGAACCGATGCCTGGACTTTTACGGGTGAGTCGTTGAGGTCATGCTGTAGCCAGATGACATGCGGGTGCGTACTTTCGGGCCGCTGTCGCGAAACGGCCATGACAGAAACACCCTGCCCGCCCAGTCGCTTGAGCAGAAACTGTCCAACCGGACCGCTGGCGCCAAAAACCAGCAATGGTGCCCCGGCATTCAGCGTTTCCACAGGGCCACCGGCACCATGATCAAGGCGTGACACCACAAACCCAGCCACCACAATGGCCGACTCCACAAGGGCCAGCGGTCGCGGCAATGCTTGTTCAGGTATCGCCACAGTCCACGGTGCTTGTTCCACATGACCCGGACGGGGCGACGCCTCGAGGAAATCCCCCCAGCATGCGAAATCGCCACGCTGGGCACCAATCGTATCGACCACCCTGCCCGGTGAAGACGCGCCATCAGATCCAGATCTTCAAAGTGCATGGGAAATCCCGAATCGAATCCTTCAAGATCACGGAAAACCTCGGTTCTGAACAACATGCAGGCCCCCGACACCGCTTCGACCGGGCCGGGCTCGGCAGGGGCCGGCAAATGGGTCAGATCGACACCCATTCCAGCGCGAAACCTGAAGATTTCATTCAGTACCCTGCGCGGGCCGGGCAACTGGCGACGGCTGCCGCGCTGTTCGTTGCCGCTCATGTCGAAGATTCGTCCGGAAACCAGCGCCGTTTCAGGGTGCCCGATGAGCTCTTCGGCCAGGATGGCCAGACCCTCGGGCACCAACAGACAATCCGGATTGATGATCAGCAGGAATTCGGTATCGATTGATTTCAGCGCGTGATTGACCCCGGGACCAAAACCGATATTGCCGGGCAGTCGCTCCAACTCAAGCCCGGGCATTTCCGGCAGATCGCGCCAGCTGTCATCGTCGGAATCGTTATCGATGATCAATACCCGGGGGTGGCGTCCATCGCGGCCTTTCAATGCGCGTATGCAACGCCCCAGCCATGGTCCGGAGTTGTAGTTGACCACCACGGCAGTGATGCGAGCCAGTAGTGATGGGTCGCTTCGCTCAACCCCTGGCTGGCCGACTTCCTCGACCGAATTCATCAATCGGTCTGGTCGAGCAAGGCGCGCAAGCGTTCGATTTCGGCATCTCGCTCGGCCAGCAGCTTGCCGGCACGGATATGCTTGCGAATCTCGTCGTTGTAGTGCTGATAAACCGACTCGCCACGATCGCCAAACAGCGACAAGGCGCGCGTTGATGGGAGATGCCTGAATTCGGCCGCAGCCACGGCCAAATAGTAAAGTGGCGGCCACTGAGGGCTCGGTCCCGCGGCCAGCTCATCGCCGTCAATCATCAGGCTCTCACCTTCTCCGGCGCCATCCAGTGACCACAGCGCCGAAACGAACATCAGTTTCTGTCCGAACAATCTGAACGCGGGGAAATGCCGTTCAAGCAAGGCCTCGAACTGATCGCGGTAAAGCTCGCGCACGTGAAAGGGATTGTCGTACCCGGTTTCGTCACTGTAGGTCTTCTTGTCCGGCGAGGAGATCAACAGAAAGCCTTCGGGACGCAGGACGCGCCTGAACTCGGCCAGCAGTTGATCCTGCTCGGCCAGGTGTTCCAGGGTTTCGAAGGACACGACTACATCGACAGCATCATCGGCCAATGGCAAGGCGGTGCAATCGGCTTGCCTGAATTCGATATTCCTGCCGGGATAACGACGGGCTGCATGCTCGATGGCTTGCTCATCGATATCGACCCCGGTGACATGGTCTGCTTCCCGACTCAGGAGATAACTGCCGTAACCCTCACCACAGGCGGCATCCAGAACCCGCCTGCCCTTGACCAGCTGCGTGGCCCATGCGTAGCGGTGCCAGTGTTCATAGGCGATTTCACGCACACATTCCGGCGTGAACCGTTCGCCGGTGAATTCAAGCTCGGGTTGATCGGTCATCGCTTGGTGTCAATGCCAGTACGGTTGGGCAGTTTATCAAACCCTGGACGCGGGACTATTCGGACAGGCCGCGGTAGCAGTTCACGATATTCCGGCGACGCTCGGCCATGGGATCGGCGGCAATGAAAGCCTGGACGCGCTCGAGGTAGTCCGGGTGGCGTTGAAGCAGGGTGTCCATGGCCGCACCCCCGGCGGCCAATCCGAGCGGGCCAAAACTGGCATTGCCATGATGGGCGACATAGGCGTGGTCGCACAACACATGACGCCAACCCGCGTCAATGGCGCGCATGCACCAGTCATTCTCCTCCCCGTAGCCCTTGCCGAAGGCTTGTTCATCGAAAGCGCCGATTTCATCCAGGCAGGCGCGTCTCAGATACATGCAAAATCCGACCGCGGTGGGCACTTCAGGGTACTCGGCAGGCCCTGATTCACGGCAGGCGCGAGCCCAGCGCTCGGGATCGTCCGGCCAGGGATTGGCCGTGCAGAATTCCGGAATGGAAGCGATCTCGCCGTTGTTGGTCAAGGGCGTGATTGAAGCGACACTTGGATCATCGGCCGCACAGGCCTCGATGGCCGTCAGCCAGCCTTCGGTCACCCGGGTATCGGAATTGAGTAGAACCACATCATCACGCTGCGCCAGGGCCATACCGAGATTGGCGCTGGCGACGAAACCCAGGTTGTTGTCATTGACGACCCCGGCCCAGCCATCGGGCAGCGTGCGCATGATTTCGCCAATGGCCGAATCGGTCGAGGCATCATCGATTACTACCACCGGATGATCAGCCCCCAGTGTCGCCTGCAGACTTTCCAGGCAACGGCGAACATGCTCGGCGGCATTGAATACCGGAACGACGATGGTCGTCATTCGTGGTGCCGCCAGGCATGGTTGAGACGAACCAGCCCGACCTCCCGGGTCTTGCCGGTGACCGTAAACCCCATTTCACGGGTATCGTGCAGACGCAGGCCCTCGGGGTCGAGCACATGCCCCCGGACCGCGTAACCGCCCGGCAGAAGGCTGACATCGGGCAGCACGAACAGGGCCTTGAAACGTCGCTCGCCAATACGCTCCAGCGGCACTTCGTCAAAGTCATTGCCGACACCATAGACCGGCGTGCCATCGGCGCGCACGATTCCGATGACGACCACCGGCTCACGGCCATCCGGCGAGCTGGCCTCGACCTCGATGGTCAGCTCCTCGCCCATGGCGACCTGAGGCTCGCCCTGTTCCATTCCCTGGACCTGCAAGCGTCTGGCGGCATACAGGTCGGGATTGTCATGCGGGGTATGACTGAGTACCTCCTCCGCATCACGCCGCTCATGCCAGGCCAGATAGGCCTGGGTAACGTCAAACACATCACCATGGGCGCGGGCTTTGCCGTCGTCCAGCCACATCGCCTGTTGGCAAAGTTTCTGAACCTGGTACATGTTGTGCGAGACCATCAGCAGCGTGCCGCCCCGGTTGATGTAGTCTTCGATCCAGCGGATGCATTTTTTCTGGAACGACTCATCCCCCACCGCCAGGACTTCATCGGTGATCAACAAATCGGGACGCACCGAGGCGACCACCGCAAATCCCAATCGAACCACCATGCCCGAAGAGTAGTGCTTGACCGGTTCGTGAATGGAATCGCCAATGTCGGCGAATGCCAGGATGTCATCGAGATTCTCGGCGATCTGTTCCCGGCTCAGCCCGAGAAACGCGGCATTCATGTGCAGATTTTCCATGCCGGTGTATTCCTCGTCGAAACCGGCGCCCAGTTCGAGCAACGCGGCACTGCTGCCTTGACGCTCAATGGTCCCGCAGGTCGGCGCCAGAACACCGGTAATGATCTTGAGCAGGGTGGATTTGCCGGCGCCATTGGCCCCGATAATGCCCATGGATTGCCCCGGCCGGACTTCGAGGCTGATGTCCTCGAGCACGTTGGTACCCCCCGTGGACTGCCCACGGGTCAGCAATTGCCAGAAGGCTCGGAACCGCTCGCCCGGGTGGACCGTGGGCGGATAGGTCTTGCCGATTCCTTCCAGTCGCAGCAACACCGAGCTCACAGAAAATCCTCGAAGCTGGGGCTCAGGCGCCGAAACAGGCCGATGCCGGCCGCAAATGTCGCAACCGAGCCGATCACCAACCAGACAAAGATCAGATCGGGCAGCCATTTTCCGGTGAACAATGCGGCCCGGATTTCCTCCATCCACCAGGTGATCGGATTGAACTGCAGCCACCAGTCCATGTTGCCCGGCAGAATTTCCGGCGCATACAGAATGGGGGTCATGAAAAACCAGAACAACACCAGCGTCGGCAGCACCTGTTCCAGGTCACGGACAAAAACCTGCAAAGCTGCCAGCATGAGACCAAGTCCCAAACCAAACACATACAGGGTGGCCAGCACCAGCAAGGCAAACGGCAATGCGTGCCAGGCAAGATCGGTGCCAAGGACCTGCACGGCCACCAGTACAACCGAGTAGCCGATCATGTGGAGCACAAACACCGCAGACTGGCTCGACAGCACCAGGAGCTCGCGCGGCAGGGCAACCTTGGAAATCAGTCCGGAGTGTTGCAGGATGGATTGCGAACCACGCAACAAGCCTTCAGAAAACGCCAGCCAGGGCCAGAGGGCCACGGCCAGCCAGGCCACGAACGGCACATCCAGGCCTTCGGGCACCCTGGCGTTGAATATGACGCCGAACACGAAGCCGTAAACAGCCAGCAACAACAGCGGCGTGACCACCAGCCACAACCAGCCGCTGCTGGAATTGATCAGGCGATTGCGGATCTCCCTGCGGGTAAGATCCGGCAGCAGGCGCCACCAGTCAGCAGCCACCTGTGCGTCCTTGCTCAATCCTCGAACAGCGTGGGAAGGATTTCATCCTCGGTTGGCTGCTCGTCATCATCGACAACACCGTAGCGGGCCAGCAGCTTTGCGATGGAGCCCTCTTCAAATTCGAATGGTTGATCCTGAATGTCACGCAGCACTCGTTCAAAGGCAGTGGTCAGGTGATTCTCGCGCGCGGCGCGCATCGCTCGATCCTTGACCTCTTCCCATTCGGGAATTTCGCCCTCATGGACCGCCTTGAGCCTGACCAGGTGCCAGCCGTGCTGGGAGCGCACGGGTGGGTTGAGCTCCCCCTTGCTCGCCTGGCCCATCAGGGCGGCAACCTGGGGCACCAGAGAATCGGCGGCCACGGCTTCGTACAGGCCGCCATTTTCGTCGACGCCGGGATCATCGCTGTACTCTCGGGCCACATTGGCAAACTCGGCACCCTCGCTGATCATCTCATGGAGTTCCAACACTCGGGCCATGGCCTCGACCTCGGACCGTGTCTGACCCGCCAGGACCAGAATATGTTCAAAATCGATCGTTTCCGACTTCTTGAAGCGCTCCGGGTCGGTCAGATAAAGTTCGCGTCCTCGAGTCGAGTAGTCATCCAGCTCGATGTCACGGCGGAAGTGTTCCCGGAAAATGTCCCGAGCCTCACGGGCGGCAGCCAGGTTGAGCCGCGCGCGCATCTTCTCGTCATCGAGCAGGCCTTCCTGATGGGCCAGCGGCACAAAGGCCTTGATCAACACCAGGTTGGTCAGCAACTCTCCGATTCGATCTGCACTCTGAAGCACCCCGCCGCGGTGCTCTTCGGGCACACGCAACAGATAGGCATCGATATCGGCCTGGGTAATGGTCGTCTGCCCCATGGTCAGCACCGTGGGCGAATCCAGCGGCAGCAGAACGGGAGGTTCGGCAGCCGCTTCTTGAAAGGCCATCACCCCGAGCAGAAAAATGACGATCAAGCCCAGTCGGCTGGTCAATGCGTAAGAACTCATGCTGATATATGAATTTTCCATATTGAAAGAAAGTTGGAGGTCCCGACAATCAAAGGCGCTTGCGGATGGTCGTCCGCAAACGCCTGTAGTTACAGTTGTAGATGCCTCGGTTCCGCGAACCGTCCAGAATGAAAGCCGGTCGACTGATCGGGGACTCCAGTGTCAATCAAACGTGCGGATAGAAAAGATATTTCCGCACCGCTCGTCGCCATCGACACATGAAGGATTCGGCTCAATGGTACTCGGGTCATCAGTCAACGGTGACTGAGTGTAAAGAATGTTCAGATAATAGGTCTTGTCCGCTTCCAATTGACAAGTATCGTTCCCACCCCAGTTTAGATTCTGAGTGAATCGCGCTGCAGAACAGCCGGTTTCATCCATGATGGCATCATGATTGAAATCACCAGGGCACTCGGAAATAGTGACGAATTTCCTGGCGCTTTGTAGTGACGTAAAAGTTTCAATCCCGATTCTACCACTGTTGCTGGCAGTCAGCCCCTCGGTGGTAAAGGCCATGGCGATGTAATCCTCACCATCCGAGCTGCGCAGGCCCAGGCGCCGGGTTGAGCCTTGTAGTTCCATGAACGGCAACGGCCAGACACCCTCGATCTCCCGGCAATCATCTCCAGGCTGCGGGCTGCCCTGAAGCGAATAGCTACAGCTCAACGCGCCTGTGGTCAGTTGTGTCCAGCCGGGTGGCGCCTGACGCTCACTGGAATTGCAGCGCTCAGGCAAGTCGGTGGTGGATTCCTGAACGGTAATGAATACCGTCTCCTCAACCGAAACCGGACCGTTGTAGCACTCAAGCCCCACCTCGTAGGGCTCCTCTCGAGCCAGACCGGAGGTCGAGATCCGCCTCTGCGACGCCGCCAGGGAGGCCGAACGTGGCGGCATCTCAACCTTGTCATCCCATTCGCTCAGTTCGCCGGTTCCATCGCAATAGTAGGCGCCACGACTGTCCCAGGTAAAAGTGACATTGGCGCCTTCAAGCACCGTGACCTGGCTTAGACCTTCGCCAAGAAAATTCGATGGATCGACTATGACATCTTCGCAAGTCTCGCCACCGTTGTCGTTGCCGTTGTCTCCCGGACTTCCACTGCAGATCTCGGGATCGACCGGCGTCGCTTCCATGTCCCCGTCGGCATTGATCTTGAGGCTGCCCACCAGTTCGATCGGCGTCGGCTCCGGATGGGTATTGAGAATCAGCCAGGCAGTTTCGTCCTCGCCAAGCACATGCCCCCCGGAAACACCAACCAGTAGGCCAAAAGCAAGCAGACTTCTCACGGAGCGGGTGTACGAATTCATTTAGCGAAGACTCCAGAAAACTAGCAAATAATGATAATCCACGCGCCGACTCGAAAAGCAAAAATTCGGTTAGGCGCCGGCGTATATGACCCGTTCATGGTCGAAAAATTCATTCGGATTCAAAAGCTGATGCGAAGTAATTGAGAAAAACCTGCTCAGCCAGAATTGAAAAAGGGGCCACCCGGTGGGTGGCCCCCTTGTAACGCTAGCGATCCGCAAGGATCGCGAACCGGTTCACGGTTCAGTCATCCAGATCGTCGTACTCGACGATGCTGCGCGAACCGCGATGGTTGAAGGTACCACCGTAATTCGACAGCACACCGCTGGCCAGCTCGCCGTTGGCAAACGTGCTTACGGCAAAGCCGATCACCGGCAGACCTTCGAGCTGCTCCATAGCACGGGTGTTGATGTTCTCACCAGGCTCGGTGCGACGACGATCACCGGAAGTTCCGATTTCAGCCAGGTCAAAGCGGACCCAACCGGCATCGAACTCGATGTCGAAGTTGCTGTAGCCCAGAACGGTGCCTTCACGCTGCGGCTCCTTGAGGATCTCCGTGTATGCCGGCAGATCTTCGACTTCTTCATCGAGCGAGAAGCGAACGACATTGGCCTCACGGCAGAGCTGGAACAGCGTCGGGTCCGGCACATCGTTGTCATCGTCGTCCGGAATGGGCGGTGAGACAACCGGCGGACGCGGCTCTTCCAGTTCAGGCGGATCGATGTCCGGGCGCTCTTCACGGTCGAATGCACGGCTTCCGGTGGTCACGAAGTACTCATCGAAGTCTTCCGGAGTCGTGAACGCGAATACCTCGCAGGCCGGGCTCAGGTCAGTACCATTGTTCCAGGTACTGGTGAACGGCGGCACGGGCTGGTCTTCACCAACCAGACCACCAGCCGCATCGGTATGGAAGCGCTTGGTCGGGAAGGTCATGACCCACTCGGTGCGCGCACCAGCATCGGGCTCGGTGACGTACTCATTGAGCACCTGGTTGTACATCAGAACGGCATTGACCGCGGCAACAGGGGCACTGTCACCAGCACCACTCCAGTCATGGCTGAAGACTGCGCCGCCGGCGAACACGTTGCTGATGTCTTCGTTGCCGTCAGCAAGGTTCGGGAACAGGCTGGCCGGATCGGTATGCTCATGCGGGTGGTCAGTAGTCCAGAAGCCGTCGATCGGCGTGGCGTTGTAGCTGAACAGCACACCTTCTTCGACATTGATTATGCTGCCGGCACCGAACAGGCCGCCGCTCGGGCCGATCTCGGTATCGAAGCCCCAGTCAAACAGACCACTGACCCATTGCAGGTCATTCGCGGTCGGGTTGTTCGGTTCCGGATCGAGATTTTCCGTCCACTGATCAACCAAGTGATCGCAATCGTTCGGCACACCACCGACATGCTTGACGGCATGGGCAATGTAGGACTCATCAGCCGGAGATGGCACACCCTCTTCGGGATTCGGGGTCGGCAGCAAGGTACCCATCTCGATGACTTCGATGTAGCCGGACATGGTGCGCTCGGCATCAGCCGGGCCGCCGTCATCAAGTTCGATGGTCAGGAAGTCCTGCTCACCGTCACCACCGGCAAAATAGGGCACGGTGCAAGTCTGGTCGCTGGTGACCATCTTGGCGCCGCCGTCATCATTGGCGAGGACACCGGCGGTCCAGACGTCGAACGGCGACATGTAGATATTGAAGTCAAGAACTTCGCGCGAGTTCAGGGCTTCGATGAAGCGGATCTTGACGGCCTTGCCACGCTCGGTGGTGTTGACAATCGAGATCAGCGTAGCGTTGTCGCCACGCGCGCTGTAGTACGGATACAGCAGAACCTGGCCGAGACCGTCCGGGTTGACGTTGACAGCGTTGGAAACGCTGACCATCCCCGCCATGCCCGTCAGACCCGCCAGAACTGCGGTCGTCAAGGTATTTCTTTTCATTACAACACTCCTAAAGTTGTTGGACA
>SLKT01000076.1 GCA_007134485.1 Wenzhouxiangella sp.
GGGATGCAGATCCAGTTTGAGTTTGGCCATGCGCCTGCTCCCATACCCTGGATTGAGAATCATGGTGCCGGGGGAGGGAATCGAACCCTCACTCCATCACTGGAACCGGATTTTGAGTCCGGCGCGTCTACCAGTTCCGCCACCCCGGCATCGGGGGCTGGTATTTTCGTTGGTTGAACGGGGATTGTAAAGTCCGGGTTGCCTCTACGCTGCATCCAGGCTCAATTGTCGGGATTTTCGATGGTACCAGTCCGAGCCCAGTGGTTCGAAAACCGAGCATTGTTGCATTTCACCGGCGTAGATATGGATGGTCACCGCCGGTTGGCTATCATCAGGATTGGCAATGGTGTGATACTCGTGCGGTGGGATCAGGCTGCCGGCACTGCCGACTCCGGCACGCATGGTGGTGCGCGACTCCAGGCGGTACTGGTCGCCGGAGGTTTCGACCAGTTCGTACTGGACGACCTCGATTTCGCCGTGCCAGACGGCCTCGACACACCACATGCCCGCATGGTCGTGGACAGGGGTGGCCTGGCCCGGTCCCCAGGTCATGGCCATGATGGTGTAGCCCAGTTCATCGTCCTGGTGGAGCAGGCGACGGGCATAGTGATCGCTGGTCCACTCCAGGAAAGTGTCCGGCAACACCAGTCGATCATCCTGCATGAGGTCGCACAAGGCATCCCTGAGACAATCGGTGATTTCCTTGGGACAATCGCCGTCCACGGCGTTGCTGACCCGTTCGACCATGGTCTGTTTTCCGGCAAAATCGAGACTCATACCAGCCACTCCCTGATTGGTGGTCCAAAACGATCAGAGTCTACCAGAAAGGCATCGTGTCCCTGAACCGAGGGCAACGCGTGGTAGCTGACTTCCGAGCCGGTGGATTCCAGGGCTTTTGCGAGGTCTTGTTGCTGATGAAGCGGGAACAGGATGTCCGTTTCCACGCCAAGTACCAGGGCATGTCCGGTGAAACTGCGCGCAAACAGTGCCTTGAGGCTTTCGTCGCTGTCGCAGGCATCGAACAGGTCCATGGCCCGCGACAGGTACAGGTAGCAGCACGGGTCGAATTGTCCGACGAATTTGCGCGCATGGGTCTCCAGGTAGGATTCGACTTCGAAACGCATGCCGAACAAGGTGGCGGGAAAGTAATCCTGGCGACGCCGTCCGAATCGCTGGCTCCATTCCTTGGCCGAACGGTAGGTGATCATGCCGAGCTTGCGGGCCAGGCGCATGCCAACCTCGGGCCAGTCATCCTCGGTGTATTGACCATTCTTGAAATTGCGATCGGTGACGATGGCTTCACGCTGCAGGGAGCGAATGGCGATGGCGAATGGAGTCGCCGAGCAGGCCGTAGAGATCAGCGCCACTCGCTCGGCGCTCATCGGATACTGCTTGAGCCAGGCCATTGCAGTCAGCCCGCCCATGGATGGGCCTATCACGGCATGCAACTTTTCGATGCCCAGGTGTTTGACCACCAGTCGGGTGGCTCGGGCCAGATCCTCGATGGCCAGCTCGGGAAAATTCAATCGCCAGGGTTTGCCTGTTTCCGGGTTGATGCTGGCCGGTCCGGTCGAGCCCATGCATGAACCCAGAGAGTTCACGCAGAGCACGAAAAAGCGCTCGGTATCAATGGGTTTGCCGGGGCCGATCATCTTTTCCCACCAGCCCGGCTCGGGATCCCGCTCGCTGGAAGCCGCGTGCGCACCCGGTGACAGGCCGGTGAAAATCAGAATGGCGTTGGACTCGTCACCATTGAGCTCGCCCCAGCACTCCCAGGCCAGGCGCAGACCGGGAAGCTTCTCGCCACGATAGAGCAGAAAGGGTTCATCGATGTCCAGATAGCGGGTTGCGGGTCCCATTTTGAAGAATTCAGGAGTTCAAACTTCAATTTTAAGACAAAAAAAGGCCATGCCGGCGATTGCCTGGCATGGCCCATTATTAACTCGGCAGGTTGGAGAGTCGTGGTTTCTAGAAGCGGAAACCGACACCTGCAGAGATGACCCACGGATCAAGATCGGCTGTCACGCGACTTTCCAGTTGCGAGCCATCCGGCAAATCTGTACGAATGCGCGCATCAGCTTCGATCTGGATGTAGCGAAGATCGACATTGAGAAACATGCTTTCGGTCAGTTCGAAGTCGACACCCACTTGCAGGGCCAGGCCCCATGAATCCTTGATGCTGAGGCTGGACGGGCCACCCAGGGCATCATCCAGTGTGGTCGTGGTGCTGGAATCAAAGAATGTCGTGTAGTTCAGCCCCAATCCTGCATACGGGCGGAAGACCTGGTTGGGCAGGAAGTGGTATTGAAAACTCAGGGTGGGCGGCAGATGCTTGGTTTCGCCGAGCTTGCCGGCGCCATCCAGGACACCGTCGCCGCGAATATTGTGTTCGAAAGGCCAGGCGGCCAGCAGTTCGATGCCAAAATGGTCGGCGGCCATCCAGGTCAGGTTGACGATCGGCCGAGTGTTGTTGCCCACATCGATCTGGTAACCATCCAGTTCGGTGTCGCCGGCGACCAGGTTGTCGCTGGATACATCGGGATTGACATGCCCAAGGCCGACACGCAGCAGCCAGTCCCCTTGAGACTGGGCCATGGCGCTGCTCGACATCAGGGCGACTGCGGCGAGAGTGAGAAGGGGGCGTATCATGTTCATTCTCCAGTGTTCACAGTAATTTCAGGTGTGCCAGGAATGATAAGAAAATGTTAAGCATGACTTATTGACCAGGATCAAAAACTGACCTGCCAAGAGAACATTTTCATCACTCGGCGCGAGATACTCTGAAACTTTCCAAACGGAACCCTGCATGCCGCGTCTGGGACTGATTTTTGGCGATCAACTCAATGCCGATCATGCTGTGCTCGGTGAGTTGGATCGTGATCGTGATCATGTGTTGATTGGGGAGTTGTCCGACGAGGTCGGGTATGTCTGGCATCACGTCAAGAAGATTACGCTGATGTTTTCGGCCATGCGTCATCACGCAGCCGATCTGGAGCGGTCAGGCTGGACGGTGCACTATCGATATTTCGAAGATTCGATCGAATCGTTCACGGAACTCGTTCGCTTACACTGTGACCGGCATGACATTGATGAGATTGTCGTAGCTCGTCCGGGTGAGTGGCGTGTATGGGAACAGGTCAACACTTGGGAATCGGACCTGGGCATTTCCGTAACAATCCTGCCGGATACGCGCTTCTTATGCACGGTGGATGACTTCGAGCACTGGGCTCGCGATCGTCGGCAATTGCGGATGGAATACTTCTATCGGCGCATGCGCCGGGCGACCGGCTACCTGATGGATGGCGACCAGCCTGCCGGCGGGACATGGAACCATGATCGCGACAATCGCAAGCCATGGCGCGGCGATCCGCCCGCGGCGCAGCCGATGCATTTCCGTCCCGATGATGTCACGGACGAGGTGCTGGACCTGGTCGGTCAGAAAGTCGACGGATTCGGTGCGCTCGACAATTTCGATCTGCCGGTCAGTCGGGAACAGGCCCGGAGGACTCTGGCGCATTTCGTGCGAACCGGGTTGCCGAATTTCGGTGATTTCCAGGATGCCATGAGTGATGACGAGGACTATCTGTTTCACTCGCGGCTGTCACTGTGTCTCAACCTTGGCCTGCTCAGCCCCACCGAGGTCTGTGATGCCGCCGAAAAGGCCTGGCGTGACGGTAACGCCCCGCTCAATGCCGTCGAGGGCCTCATTCGCCAGATCATCGGCTGGCGAGAGTTCGTGCGCGGCATTTACTGGCGCGAAATGCCGGATTATGGTGAGCTGAATGCGCTTGGCAACGAGCAGCCGCTGCCGGACTGGTACTGGAGTGGCCAAACCCGCATGCGTTGTCTGGCCCGAACCATCGAGGCGACTCGCAAGAACGCCTATGCCCACCACATCCAGCGCCTGATGGTAACGGGGAACTTTGCGTTGCTTCTTGGCGTGGTTCCCAAGGCAATCTGTGACTGGTACCTGGCGGTCTATGCCGATGCCTTTGATTGGGTGGAGTTACCCAATACCCTGGGCATGGTCATGCACGCCGACGGCGGCTTGCTGGGATCCAAGCCTTACGCGGCCAGCGGCAAGTACATCCAGCGCATGAGCGATTACTGCAAGTCCTGTCCGTACCAGGTCAGCGAAACCGTGGGCGAGGATGCTTGTCCGTTCAATGCCTTGTACTGGGGTTTCCTGATGCGTCATGAGCAGGATTTCAAGGCCAACCCGCGCATGAAAATGATGTACCGGAACCTTGAGCGGATGGACAATGCACGGCGACGGGCGATTGCCCGGCGTGCTGAATGGATTCGAGCCAACGTGGCGTATTTGTGATTGCGTGGAAAGACAAGTGCCTGGTGAGTGATGAGGTGGCGGGGCGACGAGCGGCCTTGCCCGTGGCCGGGCTCGAGGTGGACGGCTGGGTTGATTGCTTGAGTTCAGTGGCGTTTTGGTGCCGATCGAATTTCGTTTGATCCATTGGGTAGGGGCGTGCCTTTAGCAGGCTTTTCGGGCGCTTCAAATACGAATAGACCCTGCCTGCTTCCGTCACCTCGAGCCCGGCCCCGGTCAAGCCCACTCGTCGCTTGTCGGGTGAGAGTAGATTGATAGGGGAGCCCGTGAGCGGTCGAATGCCACCCGATGACACCCGCACCCCCACTCCCTCTCTGGTTGATGTGCGTCATTCAACCACGCGCAGTGTTAGATCCAGAGGTTCGATGTTCTTGGTCAGTTCACCGACCGAGATTTCATCAACGCCGGTGGCGGCGATTGATCCGATGGAATCGAGCGTGATGCCGCCGGAGGCTTCGAGGATGGCCTTTCCGGACGCGCGTTGAACCGCATCTTTCAGGTCATCGAGTGAAAAGTTGTCGAGCATGATGCGTTCGGGACCGGCCGAAAGGGCTTGGTCGAGCTGATCGAGATGCTCGACCTCGACTTCGATCGGAATATCGGGAAATCGGGCGCGGGCCTGCTTGATGGCGCCGGCAATTCCGCCGGCTGCGGCAATATGGTTTTCCTTGAGCATGATCATGTCGAACAAGCCCATGCGGTGGTTGTATCCGCCGCCGACGGTGACCGCGTACTTCTGGGCTGTGCGCAACCCCGGCAGGGTCTTGCGAGTGTCGAGTATGCGTGCTCGGGCGCCGGCCACCGCGCTGACGTAGTGCGCGGTGCGCGTGGCGACCCCGGACAGCAATTGCAGGAAGTTCAATGCAGTGCGTTCACCCGACAGCACGGCTCGGGCAGGGCCGCTGATGGTGCACAGAAGCTGGTCGGGTTGAACCCGATCACCGTTGCTGGACTGCCATTCCAGCCGACATTGACCTGACAGTTGTTCGAATACCGCGTCAACCCAGTCCGTGCCGGCCAGCACACCAGTCTGGCGGGTGACCAGGCGGGCTGTGCACGTGCGATCTGCCCGGATGAGTTCGGCACTGACATCACCGCTGCCGAGGTCTTCTTCCAGCGCCGCCGCGACCTGGGCCGAAATGGCGTCGCGAGTTGGTTTCAAAGGGGCTCGGACAACTGGGTGGTGCCGATGCCGCGTTCGGCGAGCAGTACCGGAATCCCGTCTTCGATCGGGTAGATGACCTTCTGATCGCGAGTGATCAGGGCGGCCTTGAGCGGCTCGGTCAAGGGTTCGTGATCGACATACTGAATGTCGCCGGCGGCAATCGCCTTGTTGAGTTTTTTCAGTCGGCCGCCTGTCAGCGGCAGCAGGGGCTCGTGGCTGACCGGGCAGCACAGGATGTCCAGTAGATGGTCGGGTAGGCTCATGGGCTGAATTCTAACTGATTGATGGGATCGCCGCGCTTTTCGCGCACCGTGCTTGCTGATAATATGGCCTATTTTTCTCCGGCGGAGATCTAGGCGATGGAAGCTACCCCACTGGTTGGCATCATCATGGGCTCGCAAAGCGACTGGGAGACCATGAAACATGCCGCCGAAACGCTGGACACATTGGCGATCCCTTTTGAAAAACGGGTGGTATCGGCGCATCGAACGCCGGACCGCTTGTTTGAATACGCGGCTTCGGCGCGCGAGCGTGGTCTGAAACTGATCATTGCCGGCGCCGGTGGTGCGGCTCATCTGCCCGGCATGGTCGCGGCCAAGTCCGAGCTGCCCGTGATCGGGGTTCCGGTGCAATCGCGCACGCTCAATGGACTGGATTCCTTGCTGTCGATCGTGCAGATGCCCGGTGGCGTGCCTGTCGGCACCATGGCCATCGGCAAGGCCGGGGCCATCAATGCGGCCTTGTGGGCGGCGGCCGTGCTCGGTACACAGGATGATGAAATCGCCGATCGTTATCGCCGGTGGCGCTCGGCCCAGACCGATGCTGTGCTCGGCAACGACATTCCCGGCCAGTGATGAAAATCGGCATTCTCGGTGGCGGGCAGCTGGCCCGCATGATGGCGGCGTCGGGGATTCCGCTTGGCATGGAGTTCGTGTTCGTTGATCCGGCCGAAGATGCCTGTGCCGCTGCCTATGGACGCCTTCTGACGGCTGATTGGGCGCAGGCGCCCACACTTGATGGGTTACGAGACTGTGACCGCATCACCTGTGATTTCGAAAATGTACCCGCCGAGGTGCTTGATGCGCTCGGTGAGGTCGCACCGGTGCGACCCGGGCCGGATGCTTTCGCCGCTGCCCAGGACCGTCTGACCGAAAAACGCCTGTTCCAGCGACTCGATATTCCGGTGCCGCCGTTTGCCGAAGTATCCAGCCGCGCTGATCTGCTCGCGGCGATTGATACCATTGGCCTGCCGGCTGTGCTCAAGACCCGGCGCTTCGGGTATGACGGCAAGGGCCAGGCCGTGTTGCGATCGAGGGAGGATCTGGAGCCTGCCTGGAGAGATCTGGGCGGTCACGATCTGATTCTCGAGGGCTGGATCAACTTCCACCATGAATGCGCCATCACCGCGGTTCGAGGTTCAGATGGAGCGATCGTCTGCTATCCGCTGAGCTGGACCGTGCACGATGGAGGGATCCTGCGCTTGGCGCTGGCTCCGGCACCAGTTGCCCGGGAAATGGAATCCCGGGCCCGCGAACTGGTCGAGCGTCTTTTGAGCGAACTCGAGTATATCGGTTGCCTGACCCTGGAGCTGTTTGCCACCGATCAGGGCCTGGTGGCCAATGAGTTCGCTCCCCGGGTGCACAACTCGGCCCACTGGACGATTGACGGGTCAATCACCTCGCAATTCGAGAATCATCTGCGTGCAGTCTGTAATCTGCCGCTGGGCGATACGACCATGCGTGGTCAGGCCCTGATGCTGAACTGGATCGGTCAAATGCCATCCATGGCAGAGTTTCTCGGGATTGCCGGTCTGCGCTGGCACGATTACGGCAAGCGTGCCCGTCCGGGGCGAAAGGTGGGCCATGCCACCCTGGTGGCTGAAGATCGATCGGGGATTGAAGCAGGCGTGGCCGCCATTGTCGACCAGGTAGATGCTCAGACGGCTTCGTTGCTCAAGGGCGAAATGATGCCGCTGGGTTGATCGGCGGGGAAGAGCACCAGGTGCTGGGCATCCAGCTCGACACCGATTGATGCGTTGACAGCGAAATCATCGTGGCTGGGAAACAGTGCGGTGATTTCCTCGCCACTTTCCAGGCGCAGTCGGTAGAGAATATCGGCGCCCTGGAACTGGCGGGCAACCACGGTGACCCGGGGGCCGGACGGATTGGGACGGATGTCGTCAGGCCGAATCAACAACGCCAGGTCTTCTCCACGTGGACGCTCGTCGGGCAACGGTGATTCGCCCAGGGCATGAACAAGACTGTCGCCCTGGACTTGTGCGTGCAGGTAACTGCCCCGACCGGTAAAGGCGGCCACGTAGCGCGAAGCCGGTCGGTGGTAGAGCTGATAAGGTGAATCCCACTGCAGCATGCGTCCGTCCTTGAGCAGGCCGACCCGGTCAGCCAGGGCGAAAGCTTCCTGCTGATCGTGCGTGACCAGCAAGGTGGTGGTGTGCCGGCCCTTGAGCATGCCGCGGATCTCCTCGCCCATTCGGCGTCGCAAGCGAGTATCCAGGTTCGAAAACGGCTCATCCATCAACAGTACTGAAGGTTCGGGCGCCAGTGCGCGGGCCAGGGCGACGCGCTGCTGTTGCCCGCCTGATAATTCATGCGGAAAGCGTTCGTCCAGACCCGTCAGCCCGGTCAGTTCCAGCAGATGACGCACGCGCTCGCGGCGCTGGTCGTCATCGAGTCGACGCAAGCCAAAGGCGACGTTGGAAAACACGTTCAGGTGAGGAAACAGGGCATGGTCCTGAAAAACCATGCCGACACTGCGCTTTTCCGGGGCGACCAGCCGGCCTGGAGCGCTGACTTGCTGATCATCGACCAGGATTTCACCCCGGCGCAATGATTCGAACCCGGCGATGGCTCTCAGCGCAGTGGTCTTGCCGCAGCCCGAAGCACCGAGCAGGCAACCGATCTCGCCGCGTTCGAGCTCGAAACTCAGCCCCTTGATGACCTCGACCTCGCCATAGCCGAGGTAAATGTCGCGCACGTCCAGGGTCATGCCGGAAACTGCCCGTTGATCAGTTCGGTCAGGGTATCGACAATCCGATCGGCCTGGTCGCGGTCGATGATCAGTGGTGGCAGCAGCCGGATGATGTTGCCGCGTGTGACATTGATGAGCAGGCCCTGATCCATGGCTTTCATCTTCAGTGCTGCGGCCGGTTCGGTCAACTCGATGCCGATCATCAGGCCGCGTCCGCGAACTTCGATCACGGCCGGGTGATCGGCCAGGCCTGCTCGCAGCCGATCACCCAGGTATTGGCCCAGGGTTGCGGCCTGTTCGGCGATCGATTCTTCTTCCATGATGCGTATGACTTCCAGGCCGACCCGGCAGGCCAGGGGATTGCCGCCGAATGTTGAACCGTGCAGCCCGGGTTCGAACAGGGCGGCGACCTCGGCACGCGCCAGACAGGCCCCGATGGGCAGACCGTTGCCCAGCGCCTTGGCCACGGTGATGACATCGGGTAGCAGCCCGGCTTCATGCTGAAAGGCGAACCAGCGGCCGGTACGACACATGCCGGTCTGGATTTCATCGAGCATCATCAGCGCCTTGTGATGGTCGCAGGCCGCACGCAGGCCGGCCAGGTAGCCCGGCGGCGCCGGCTTGACACCGCCCTCGCCCTGGATCGGTTCGAGCAGCACGGCCACGATATCCTTATCATCGGCCAGCGCCTGCCTGGCCGCATCCAGATCGCCGTGAGGAACCCGGACAAAACCTTCGACCAAGGGTCCGAATCCGGACTGGTTGGCCAGGTTGCCCGAGGCGCTCAGGGCAGCCAGGGAGCGGCCGTGAAAGCTGTCGTTGGCGACCAGGACCTTGGGCTGTTCGATACCCCGTGCATAGGCATGTCGACGTGCCAACTTGAGCGCACACTCGATCGCCTCGACACCGGAATTGGCCATGAATGCACGGTCGAGACCGCTGATCCGGGACAGTGCCTCGGCCAGCGCTTCCTGTTGTGGAATGTGCACGATGTTGGCGGTATGCCACAGCGTCCTTGCCTGGTCACACAGCACCTGGGCCAGGCGCGGGTGCGCATGACCCAGGCTGCACACGGCGATTCCGCTGACCGCATCCAGGTAGCGACGATCCTGGTCATCGAACAACCAGGGGCCTTCGCCTCGAACCGGGGTGAGCGGCATGCGGGCATAGGTTTCGAACAGATGAGACTTGGAATCGCCCTTCATGCCGCTGTCCGGATCAATCGTTCAGTTGTGACTCGACGAATGACCAGTTGACCAGGTTCCAGAACGCGCCCATGTACTTCGGTCGGGCATTGCGATAGTCGATGTAGTAGGCATGCTCCCACACATCGCAGGTCAGCAAGGGCTTGGACTGTCCGGTCAGCGGCGTTTCGGCATTGGATGTGGACACGATGTCGAGTTTGCCGTCCGGATTCTGAACCAGCCAGGCCCAGCCGGAGCCAAAGGTGTTGATGGCGGTTTCGGTGAAGCGCGACTTGAACTCTTCGAAGCTGCCGAAATCGCGCTGGATCAATTCGCCCAGTCGGCCATCCGGCTCACCCCCGCCGTTCGGGCTCAGGCAATGCCAGTAAAAGGTGTGGTTCCACACCTGCGCGGCGTTGTTGAAGACTCCGCCCGAAGAGCTCTTGATGATGTCCTCGAGCGATTTGCCGGCCAGGCCGGCATCCTTTTCAACCAGGCCGTTGAGCTTGTCGACATAGGTCTGGTGGTGCTTGCCGTAGTGATATTCCAGGGTTTCGGCTGAAATATGCGGTTCCAGCGCATCCTTGGCATACGGCAAATCGGGGAGGGTAAAAGCCATGAGTCTCTCCTTTGGAATGATGGGATGAATCAGTCAACCATTATGCAATATGGGTGTGTACGCAGCGGCTTCAATCTTCTTCAAGTTCCTGCAGGTGGCGCCAGCGGTTGGCAATCGTGCAGAACAGCTTGGCGGTGCGTTCGGTGTCATAGGCGGCCGAGTGCGCCTGTGATTTGTCCCACTCCAGGCCTGCCGCATCGATGGCGCGTGCAAGCACGGTCTGGCCGTAGGCCAGCCCACCCAGAGTGGCGGTATCGAAGCAACTGAAAGGGTGAAACGGATTGCGCTTGTAACCCACCCGGTTGATGATGGCGTTGAGGAAGGACAGGTCGAAATGGGCATTGTGCCCGACCAGAACGGCACGCTTGCAGCCGGTCTCGCGCAAACGCCTGCGGACCGGCAGCAGCAGGTCGCGCAGGGCGGTTTCCTCGTCGACCGCCGGTCGCAAGGGATGGTCGGGCCGGATGCCGTTGAATTCCAGGGCGGCCTTTTCAATGTTGGCGCCCTCGAAGGGGGCGACATGACGCATCTGCACCTCACCGGGATGCAGCCAGCCATCCTCATCCATCTCGATGATGCAGGTGGCCAGTTCCAGCAGGGCGTCGGTATCGGGGTTGAACCCGCCGGTTTCGACATCGACAACCACCGGGAGAAAACCACGGAATCTCTTCGCAATCTGCATCGTCACTTGCTGGTAAAGTCTTGCACCATCCATCATCATACTTGGTTGTCGATCCAGGAGGTGTTCAAGTGCTCACGTATTACCGGATTGTTCTGATCGGTTTCTTGTTTCTGGCCGTTCCCGTCCAGGCGCAGGTGTTCTGGTCAGTCAGCGACGCCGATGGCAACCAGAACTGGTTGCTGGGCACGGTTCACAGCGAGGAGCCGCGCCTGCTGGAGTTTCCGGACGAGTTGCTCGAAGCGCTTGAGTCTTCGGAGCGACTGGCGCTGGAGTTGGTGCCCGATGCCGGTATGCTCGATGAGCTCAACCGCGCCATGCACTACGACAGCGATCGACTGGAGGAGGTGCTGGGCAGCGAGTTGTATGCCGAGGTTGTGGCGTTGATGGAACGCCATTACGGCATGGGCGAACCGGCGGTGCGTCGCATGCGACCCTGGGCAGTGGCCATGACTCTGTCGATCCCGGCGCCGGAAACCGGGCTTTTCATGGACCTGGCGCTGTCATTCAGGGCCAGTGGCATGGGCGTCGAGGTCATGGCGCTGGAGACCCTGGATGAACAGCTGAACTTTCTGGCCGGCATCGACAAGCCCGGCCAGATCGCGCTGGTTCGCCAGGCGGTCGAGGAATTCGATCAGATGAAAGAGATGTTCGAGGCCCTGATCGGTGCCTACCTAGACGGTGATCTCGATCGGCTGGAAAAACTCTCGCGGGCCGAAATCGATCGCATGGACCCGAATTTGGCCGCGCATTTCGACCAGGTCGGCCTGGTCGAGCGCAACCATCGTATGGTCGAGCGTGCCCTGCCGTATCTTCGCAAAGGCGGCTTGATGATCGCCGTCGGCGCCTTGCATCTGCCCGGCGAGGATGGGTTGATCGAGTTGTTGCGGGCGGAGGGGTTTCGAGTCGAGGGCGTTTATTGATAGGCAGGGGTCAGGGGTCAGGGGTCAGAGGTCAGAGGTCAGAGGTCAGAGGTCAGAGGTCAGAGGTCAGA
>SLKT01000043.1 GCA_007134485.1 Wenzhouxiangella sp.
ATGGACGCTGACAGGCCAACCCTTCGGGCGCTCCTGTGGCACTCCGCTGCCGCGTTCCGCCGCTTGGCAAGGGCTACGGCCATTCCCTGCGCGGCGCGCCTTGCAGCGAAGCGCCACAGGAGCGCTGAATCCTAAATTATTGGGTTGAAGGACCACTAACAATTCGCGCAAGTCGATTTCGATAGTGCGGGCGATGTAATCCATGGGTACGTCGTTGACCTGGTTCTCGAACGGGTTTTCGATGTGGCGACCGACATATTCGAGCATGATGTAGGCATAGCCGATCACCAGTGCGAAGGGGATGGCCCAATAACCCAGGTGTCCGGCCAGACTGAGCGGCAACACGAATAGAAACACCACCAGGGTGTAGTACACGAACCAGGTGTATTGCATCGGAAAGGGCGTTTTCTTCAGTCGCTCACAACTGCTCAAAACCTCGTTGAAGCCCTGGATCAGTTCGGTGAAGCGCACATGTCGATAGGCATCCAGATGATCATCGTCGACCAGTTTGCGTAAGGCTGCCCCCTGCATTTCCAGCAGGGCCAGCGGCGGAGTCTGGCGCCGGTCTGCCGATTGCTGTTCATCGGTGGCGAGCAAGCCTTCGAGTTCCTCTCCGGGTGTCAGTTTGCGCAGGTAGCGGTTAAGCCACCAACAGAAGGCGATCTGGCGGTGGATCATCGCTGTTCGAACCGAGGCGGTGGTCTCATCACCGCCGATCAGTCCCTGAACCAGCAGCGCGAAACTCCTTGAGTCCTTCTTGAGCTGCGACCAGATGCGATGACCCTCCCACCAGCGACCGTAGGCCGAGTTATTGCGAAAGCCGATCAGAAAGGCCAGCGCCGTGCCCAGAAAACCGGCGGCATAGGACAACGCTTGCAGCAACTCGCGCGGCAGTTGCTCCATGACCAGGCAGGCCAGCCCCGTGAAAGCGATCAACACCGCCAATCGGGGCCAGGTGAAGGCAAGCAACTTGCCCAGCGAAATTTTTCGGGTAATGATCATCCTGGGTCAATCCTCGTCGAGAGTGCTGAATCGTTCGGCCAGATGATCGATCAAACCACGCACCGCCGGCAACAGACCGCGACGCGAAGGAAATACCGCATGGACGATTTCACGCGGCGGCGCCCAGCCTTCAAGCACCCGCTCCAGACGGCCATCATCCAGTTCCTCGGTCATCATCATGATCGGTAGCTGACAAACTCCCACCCCGGCCACGGCGGCCGTACGCATCAGATTCATGCTGCGTGTAACCAGGCGCGGCTGATGATTGATCAAGGCTTCGGATCCATCGGGTCCAATCAGGCGCCACTGGTGCTTGTGTTGCGGGCGGGCCAGTGCCAGGCTGGGCAGCCTGGACAGATCGGCGGGAACGTCCGGTCGGCCATGACTTTCCAGCAATTCCGGGCTGGCCACCAGGCACTGGCCACGGTCGGTGAAAACGCGCAGCACCAGGTCGCTGTCTTCCATGGGTGGCGGACGCACGCGGATGGCGATATCGAACCCTTCCTCGATGACATCTACACGCCGATTGGTCGCATCCAGGTGCAACTCGACCTGCGGGTTGCGCATCTGGTAATCGGCCAGCATGTCGGCGACTCTTGCATCAAGCAACGCCACCGGACAACTGACTCGGACCGTGCCGCACGGCTCGGAACGCAGGCCATCGATGGCGTCCTGGGCGGCCTCGGCCTGGACGAGCATGGCCTTGCAGTGGTTGTAATAGATGCGGCCGATCTCGGTCACGCTGACATGGCGGGTGGAACGATTGAGCAGGCGTGCATCCAGGCGCTCTTCCAGCGCGGCAATCCGGCGGCTGAGCTTTGACTTGGGCTCGCCCAGCGCCCGACCGGCCGGCGCGAAACCGCCGTGATCGACGACCTGGGCGAAATAGTAAAGATCGTTGAGATCCTGCATGACCATCGTTTCGCTATTGGAACGGTGAGTATAAGTTTTGCCCACTACCGATGCCAGCGTTCCGGCTTCAGAATATCGCTCATCACTTTTCACATGGAGCAAGTCATGAAAAAGATTCTTGGTGTCTACAACGCCCCGCCGCGTCACTGGGTTGGTGACGGTTTTCCGGTGCGCTCGATGTTTTCCTACAACAGCCATGGTCAACACGTCAGCCCATTCCTGCTGCTCGACCATGCCGGCCCGATGGAGTTTGGCCCGGCCACTCGTCCGCGCGGCGTGGGCGAACACCCGCACCGCGGATTCGAGACGGTCACCATCGTCTACGAAGGCGAGGTCGAGCACAAGGATTCCACCGGGGCCGGTGGTCACATTGGGCCCGGCGATGTGCAGTGGATGACGGCCGGCGCCGGCATCGTGCACGAGGAGTTTCACTCGCACGCGTTCACCCGTACCGGCGGCACCCTGGAGATGGTGCAACTGTGGGTCAATTTGCCGGCCGAGCACAAGATGACCGACCCGTCCTATCAGACACTGCTCGATGCCGATATCCCGGCCGTCGAGTTGCCCGATGGCGCCGGACAAGTCCGGGCCATCGCCGGTGAGTTCGACGGTCAACGCGGCCCGGCACGCACCTTCACGCCCATGCATGTCTGGGACCTGCGCCTGAATCAGTCCAGCGCCACCCGCCTGGACCTGCCGGATGGCTGGAACAGCTTGCTGGTCGTGCTGCACGGCACGGTGCAGGTCAACGGCGACGAGATTGCGCGTGAAGGCCAACTCGTGGTGCTCGACGCCGAACGCGAAGGCGTGTTCATCGAGGCCAACAACGACGCCGTTGTGCTGGTCCTGGCCGGAGAGCCGATTGACGAGCCCTTGGTCGGTCATGGCCCGTTCGTGATGAACACCGAGCAGGAGATCCACCAGGCCATTCGCGATTACAGCCAGGGCCGATTCGGACACATTCCGGCCACGGCCTGATCCCCTCCGCGGCGCCCAAGCGCCGCGGTTTCAACCCAAACCAACTTTCGATCATTTAAGGAGCACATCATGAGCAACAACTACACTTACCGACGCCTGGACAAGAACGACGCAGCGATGCTGCTGGTCGATCACCAGTCCGGCCTGATCTCGCTGGTCCAGGACTTCGAGCCCAGTGAATTCAAGAACAACGTGCTGGCCACCGCGGCCTGCGGCGCCTATTTCAGGCTGCCGACCATACTCACGACCAGCTTCGAGGACGGCCCCAACGGCCCGCTCGTTCCCGAACTCAAGGAAATGTTTCCCAAGGCGCCCTATATCGCGCGGCCGGGCAATATCAACGCCTGGGACAATGACGAATTTCTCGCTGCGGTCAAGGCCACCGGCAAGAAACAGCTCATCATTGCCGGCGTGGTCACCGAAGTCTGCGTGGCTTTTCCCGCCCTGTCGGCCATCGAGGAAGGCTTTGAAGTGTTCGTCATCACGGATGCATCCGGCACCTTCAACAAGACCACCCGCGACTCTGCATGGTCGCGCATGGAAGCGGCCGGAGTACAACTGATGGGCTGGTTCGCCATGGCCTGCGAGCTGCATCGTGACTGGCGCAACGATATCGAGGGATTGGGAGCATTGTTCTCCAACCACATCCCCAACTATCGCAACCTGATGACCAGTTACTTTGCCAAGGAAGCCTCTTGAGAGGCGCCCGGTCGTCGGGGCTACATCCCCGACGACCGGCCTGCAATGCCGTCGAGGCGTTGCCGGATCTCGGCATCGCTGAGCCAGTGTCCACCAAACATGACCCCGGCGCGAGCATCGGCAATCGCGCCGATGTCTTCCAGCGGATTGGCGCTGAGCAGTATCAGGTCGGCGCGCTTGCCCGCTTCCACCGAGCCAGCCTGATCGAGTTCATCAAAATGTTCGGCCACCGCCCAGGTGCCTGCGTGAATGACTTCGGCCGGGGTCATCCCCATATCGACCCACAATGCCATTTCACGATGGGTGGAAAAGCCGGGTACGCTGAACAACTGCGGTGAGTCGGTGCCGAGCAGAAACGGCGCACCGGCTTGATGCAATCGCTGGAAGGCCAGGCGGCGCAGGGTGACCACCTGGCGAGCACCGGCCGGGTGACCGATGGTTTCTCGCAAACCCTGTAGGGAACTGACCCAACCATCGACGGTATCTTCGGGCATGTAGCGCACTTCCGGGGTATTGCTGCGGATCGAGTCAACCGGCTCACCGCCAAAGAAGGTTTCCCACAACACCATGGTTGGTACCTGTGGAATGTCGTGCTCGACGGTCAGCTCGACCAGCGCATCGAGCCGACCGAGCTCGGCCCGATCAACCACCGAGGCCACGCCCCACAGTGGTGCGATATCGGCCCGTTCGGCTTCGGGCACCAGTTCCTCGACGTAATTGTCGAGGTGATCAATGGTCACCTGTCCGGCCGCCATGATGCCTTCCAGCCCGACCTTGTCCGGCACATGCCCGGCCAGGGGCAAGCCGTGTTCGGAGGCTGCTTCGGCAAGCGCGGCATAGGCTTCCGGGTCAGGTCCTTCACCGATCTTGACCAGGTCGAACCCGGCCTCGGCAAAGTTTTTCACCAGTTCCGGCGCCACATCGGCAGTGGGTGTATTGCCCCAGCCCATGGCCGGACTGCCCAGCACCAGCCGCGGACCGGCCAGTTCACCGGCATTGATTGCATCGCGCACACGTAACTGGTCGGGATGACCCTGCATGCCACGCACCAGGGTGACCCCGTTGGCCAGGTAGAGAAACAGCAGATCGGCCACCTGTTGATCATCCGGTCCGGAGAACGGCAGATGGCCGTGCATTTCGGCCAGTCCCGGCATCAGATAGTGACCGCTGCCGTCGATCAGTTCGGCATCGGCCGGCGGCTCGACCTGGTCGGCCGGCCCGACCGCAACGATGGATCCATTCCGAACGAGGACCGTCTGATTCTCGATCAAAGCGCCCTGGCGGCTATCAACAATCGTGACATCACCGAATGCCACCGTCTGACCGGCGGCCATGGCCTGTCCGTTACCGCCCAGCGTTAACGCAAAGACCAGCAGGGCCGGGATGAAGAGTGAAAATAATCTGAATCGTTGCATGACAAAGTCCTTTCCAATCAGATTCAAACATGCCACCCCGAGGCGCTCGGGTCAATCGAAGCGGTCGGAATAAGTGCCGTCACCAAAAACCTCGAACGGGCTGCTCAGGCTTTCCAGGCGAGCGCCGTCGGTCTTGAGGTCCAGCACATACTCGCCGGGCAGGTCAAAGATAATCACCTCCAGCTCGCTCACTCCGACTGCAGACGAACCGCCGTGCCGTACGCCAGCAGTTCGGCGGCACCTGAAGCCACCTGTGAGGTCACCAGGCGCACTCCGACGACGGCATCAGCCTCGAGTGCGCGGGCCTGGTCGGTCATGCGGTTGATGGCCTCATTTCTGGCCTCGATCATCATTTCGCTGTACTCGCTGACCTCCCCTCCAACCAGGTTGCGCAATGCAGCAACGATGTCACGTCCGATGTGCTTGGCGCGTACGGTATTGCCTCGCACCAGGCCCAGGCTCTTTTCGATGGTGCGGCCGGGCACCTGTTCAGTGGTTGTCAAAATCATTCATCTCCTCCTAGTTCTTCTCTCAACGAGCTTGAGTCGGCCGTCATTCGATCATTGACCACGGTTGCGAACACCACCAGCAGGCCAATGCCCGCCACGACCAACCCGACCCGGATCGGCATTGGCAAATCGAGCAATAGCGGCCATAAATGGCGAAGCGGCTCGATGAACCAGCTCCCAGCCAGTAACAAGCCGACAACAATCAAAAGAAAACCGATAATGCGCAGCACCCTAATCATCGAGCAGGTTCCCTTCCCGGCGGGCCATTTCGCGGCGCTCCAGTATCAATGACAGCAGGACAAGCCCGAAACCGGCCACGGCAAGCGCCAGGCCGGCGGTAATCTGGCGCGGGCAGTCCAGACCGGCGATCAACTGCCAGCTTCCCAGGTAAAAGGTGTAGGCAACCACGAACGCCAGGCCACCCCGCCACAACACCACACCGGTCATGCGCCAGCGCTCGATCGTCCGCGAGGATCCTGTGGGTTGAGTGGCCATAAGCACTCAGTATGCTACTTTTACCAGTCATCGTCATGTGGCGAAAGTCAGGAATCACGCAAAGCTACAATACCCCCTGCCCCTGAATCCTGACCCCTTAGTATGTTCCTCCCCCCGATCAAGCTGACCCCGCAACTGGAATGCCCGCATTGCGGCAAACTCACCCCCAAGCGCAAGCCCGAGTGCGTGCACTGTCAGCAATCCATTCCTGAGAACTTCCGACGACGCGCGAAAGCTGACGGCAAGGTCCGCAGGCATCAGGCCATCGTTGCCGCAGCCGTACTGATTCCGGTCTTCCTGATCGCCCTGACCTGGATTTTTCATCGCCTGGGTTCCTGAACGACACGATTGCGCCGTCAGTCGAGAAACCGCCAGTTCAGACCGGCAAACACGGCGCGACCGGGCAACGGGGCGAACCCGGCCTCGATGATGTCCTCATCCAGCAGGTTGCTGCCTTCGACGAATGCCTCGAATGCGCCAAAGCGCCGTTGGGTGCGGACGGCCAGCTGGGTCGAGCGATTGGCGGATGCACGTTCGACACGATGGATGGTGAACGAGACATCGAATCCCGCGATCGGCCCGAGCAGGCCGCTCAGGGTCCAGCTTCTGCGCGGAAAGTCCAGCGCGTACTTGATCTCGCGTCCACCATCATCAAGCTGTGTGCTCAACACGGTCCAGGACGCAGCAAGGCTCTGGATGCCGTTCAAGTCGCGCGGTCGCCATCGCCACTCGATATCGCCACCGCGAGTCCGATGGCCGTCGAGGTTGTCGGCCACCCAGGTCACCTCGCCAGGCGATCGCGACCAGTCGATCAATCGATCAGTGCGTCGCTCGAAAACCGCCGCGCTCAATCGATGCTCACCAGCGACACGACGCACGCCCGCTTCGTGCAAATCCGAACGCTCCGGTTGCAGGTCCGGATTGCCGACATTTCCGGCCGTCAGCAGATATTGTTCGGTCCATGACGGCACCCGGGCCGAGCGCGCCGAAGAGACAAAGCCTCGCCAATGTGGAGAGAAACGGTAACCCAGGCCGATTGACGGCAACACCTCGCGACCGTGTTCGCCGAAGGAAATGACATGGACACCGGCCTCCAGGCTGGTGCGCTCACCCAAAGGGTGCCGATGGGCCGCCCAAAGGCTGGACTCGGACCGGCGATGATCATCCAGCGCACTAGACTCGATCTGCTCGCGGATTGTACCGGCGCCGAATGCAAATGTTCCTCGTGAAAACTCCCGGCGGGCATCGAACTGGACACCATACACATCGGTTTCATGTTCGTTGATGAATGCCATCTCACCAACCATGGTGCGAAACCAGTCCTCATGACCACGCCAGAACACGCGAGGGGCAACCTCCCAGTCGCCCAACCGGGTTCGGCCGGACACATAGGCCAGTCGAGTGGCCGTTTCTTCGCGCTGATCGGGAAAGTCGGCGGTATAGAATTTCCATGCACCGAAGGCCTTGTCCTCGGCGCCCAGGCCCCAGGTCAGCGAACCGCCGTTGAAATCGGCATATCCACTGTACATGGCCTGGCGCAGATCGCTGTCGGAACGCGAGTCACTCAAATGACCATCATTGCGCAGGGCGTTGACCGAAAACAGGTGACCGGCTTGCGCCCCGCCAAGTCCGAGGTGAACACGTCCGTCGCGAGTATCAAAGCTGCCAGCCCGAACGCCCGCGCCAGCCTCGGTTCCGTCCGGCTTCCGGGTAACGATATTGATCATCCCCCCGGTGGCATTTCCGCCGTGCGCCAGACCTCCCGGACCGCGCACCACCTCGATGTGATCGATCTGTTCAAGCGGTACGGGAATATTGAAATCATGATGCCCGGTCTGCGGATCCCTCAACGGCACGCCGTTGAGCAGCACCAGGGTTTGTTCGTAGGCGGTGCCGCGAATGCCGATATCAGCCTGCACCCCGGCTGCCCCGCGACGCCTGACATCCACCCCGGCCACCCGTTCCAGCAGCTCGGCCAGGGTGGCTGCCGGTGCAGTTTCGATCTCGAGCCGGTCGATTACGGTCACGCTTTGCAGGCTTTCGGTCATCGCAACGCCGAACGGGCTGGCCGTGACCACGATCGTTTCGTCAGTCCGGGGCTGGTCCTGGTCCGACGCCGGGGCCATCCCAGGGCCGACCATCAGCAAGAAAAAGGCGGCCAGAGAGGCACCGTAAAAGGCAATGGATCGAATGAGCATGACAAGCATGAATTTCTGAAAGCGAAGCAGTCTACCTGAGAATTCAATTTCAGGTTGACGAGATTAGCAGCCCTGAACCAGCGATTGGCGCGGCTACAATAGGCCAACTTCGCCCGGATGATGAAAACGTGACCCGAATCAGGATTCGCCAACCCGACGACTGGCATCTGCATCTGCGTGATGGAGACATGC
Source organism: Wenzhouxiangella sp. (assembly GCA_007134485.1). GTDB lineage: Bacteria > Pseudomonadota > Gammaproteobacteria > Xanthomonadales > Wenzhouxiangellaceae > Wenzhouxiangella. The sequence goes on from SLKT01000043.1 coordinate 8,401, forward strand.
TGAACACGGTGGTTCCGGCCACGGCGCGCAGCTTCGCGCGCGCCATCGTGATGCCCAACCTCAAGCCGCCGGTGCGCACGGTCAGTGATGCACGCGCCTACCGCGAGCGCATCCTGGCGGCCCGACCCGTCGGCAGCGACTTCGAGCCGCTGATGACCTTGTATTTGACCGAAACCACCACGGTCGATGACATCCGCGAAGCAGCCAGGAGCGACTGTGTGCATGCGGTCAAGTACTACCCGGCCGGCGCCACCACCAATTCCGATTCCGGCGTGCGCAAGCTCGAGCGCGTTTTTCCGGTCATAGAAGCCATGGAAAAACATAACCTGCCGTTGTTGATGCACGGCGAAGTCACCGATGCCGATATCGATGTATTCGATCGCGAAGCGGTATTCATCGAGCGCCACCTGGATGGACTGCGCACCACCTTTCCTGACCTGAAGATGGTGCTTGAGCACGCCACGACTGAAGATGCCATCGAATACGTGCAATCGGCGCCCGGACCGATTGCCGCGACCATCACGGTCCATCACCTGCTCTACAACCGCAATGCATTGTTCGAGGGTGGGCTGAGACCCCATCACTACTGCCTGCCGCTGATCAAGCGCGAACGCCACCGTCAGGCGCTCATCAGCGCCGCCACCAGCGGCGACGAACGGTTCTTCCTGGGCACCGACAGCGCCCCGCACCCGAAACACGCCAAGGAAAGCGATTGCGGCTGCGCCGGGATCTATTCGGCGCCGGCGGCCATTGAACTGTACACGGAGGTATTCGAAGCAGCCGGCGCGCTGGACAAACTGGAAGCCTTCGCCAGCCTCAATGGGCCGGCCTTCTACGGCCTGCCGGTCAACGACGGGTTCATCGAACTGGAAAAGCGCACATGGTCAATGGAGCAGGAAATCACGGCCGCCAAAGAAACCATCGTGCCATTGCGCGCCGGTCAGCGAATTGGGTGGCGACAATCAAATGGTTAACCCATCACTGCTGTGCCCACAGGCTGGTAAATTCCGGCACTGAAGTTGTTTTCAGCAACTCGGGATCACCGAAACATTCGACAATGCGACCGGCCTGGCGGACCGAGAAATGGCCACTGACAGCGCGTTCGAACTTACCATCAAGCAATGGAATACCTTCTTCGCGGCGGCGGCGATGGCCGACCGGAAAGTCAATAGATACCTTTTCGGTACTTGACCCATCGGCAAAGAACACCTGTACGGAGTTGCCGATCGCGCGCTTGTCGGGATCGAAGTACTCCTCGGTAAAGTGCGGGTTTTCCCTGACCGTCATCTTGTCGCGCAAGGCATCAATGCGCGGGTCGGCCGCGGTTTGATCCGAGTAGGACTCGGCACTGAGCTCGCCGAAAATCAGACCGATCGCAACCATGTACTGCAGACAATGGTCGCGGTCGGCGTAGTTGTTCAGTGGCCCGGTCTTGTCGATGATGCGCACTCCGGCCTCCTGGGTTTCAATCTCGACGTGCTCGATCTGGTCGATTCGATCGGCCACCTCGGGATGCAGTTGAAATGCGCATTCGACCGCGGTCTGTGCGTGGAACTCGGCCGGAAAGGCAATCTTGAACAGGATGTTCTCCATCACGTAACTGCCCAGCTCACGCTCAAGCACCACTTCCCTGCCGCCGAACAGGACATCCTGAAAACCCCAATTCCTGGCCGTGAGCGCCGTCGGGTAGCCGATTTCGCCCTTGAGCGTGAGCAGCGCAAGCTGCACGGCCCGCCGGCAGGCATCCGCGGCCGCCCAGCTCTTGCGCGGGCCGGTATTGGGTGCATGCCGATAAGTTCTCAGGGCGCCTCCATCGACCCAGGCCTGGCTGAGCGCGTTGACCACATCCTCGCGGCTGCCGCCGAGCATGCGCGTGACCACCGCCGTGGAAGACACGCGCACCAGTAATACATGGTCCAGGCCGACCCTGTTGAAGGCATTCTTCAACGCCAACACCCCCTGGATCTCGTGCGCCTTGATCATGGCCTCGAGCACTTCGGCCATGCTCATCGGTGAGCGACCGGCCGCGCGATCAACACGCGAGCGCCAGTCGGCCACCGCCAGAATCGCACCGATATTGTCGGACGGATGACCCCACTCGGCCGCCAGCCAGGTATCGTTGAAATCCAGGTAGCGAATCTGGGTGCCGATATTGAAAGCCGCCTGGGCTGGATCCAGCCGATAAGGCGTCCCGGGGACTCGCGCCCCGTGCTCCAGGTCCAGCCCTGGCACCAGTGGGCCGAGCAGCTTGACGCACTCCGGGAATTTCAGCGCAAACAGGGCGCAGGCCAGCGAGTCCTTCAGGCACCAGTGGGCGGTCTGCCAGGCAACTTTCGAATCGATTGGGTGATCGCAGACATAGTCGGCAAGCGTCTGCAGCAGCTCATCAGGCTGCAACCGCCTGGCCGAATGCGAATCGAATTCCTCACTCATGGGCCATCACCGCTTCAGTCGAAACCGCTTTCTACCTTACCGCGCTTTAGGTCATTCGATCCGCATGGACCCATTCGGCGACGGCGACCATCGAACTGTGTACCCGACCGATCGGGGCGCGAGAATCATTGGCATCGTTCGAGGTGAGCGTGTAATACATTGTTTTGCCGACCTTTTTCAGTTCAGATCGGGTTCAGAAGAAATTCATGGTGCAGTCCGCCCAATCATGATTGGATGACGTTGCGATTCAAATTCATCTTGTCTGGAGGTATAACCATGTCGAAGCATTCGATCCTCAAATCACTTACCCAAAAACCGCGAATACTGGTGCTGACCGGCGCATTCTTGATTGGCCTGACCTGCCTGCCGGTCGCCATGGCCCAGAAACCGCACATGCAAGAGCCAGAGTCCATGCCTGATGAGAGCTTGTGCATCATTCTGATCATGCTTGGCGCAATGCCACCCTTCTGCGAAGAAGAGGAAGAAGAGGACCCGATTCCGCCAGTCGAAGCCTTTCCACTGACGGCCGAACGCAGCATGTTTCCCGATGATGTCACCATCACGATCGATCTGGAGGTCACCCAGGGCGAAACTGACCGCGATCCGGTCACTCTGGAAGTTGACGATCCCTCGCGGGTGACTGTGGCGGAAATTGTCGTTCAGCCCGGTGGGGCGTTCCCATGGCATACCCATCCGGGACCGGTATTGGCCGGAGTCGATTCCGGTGAGGGTGGACTTGTTTACGTCTATGCCGATGATTGTGAACATCGTCACTATGAAGCAGGCGAAATATTTGTCGACCCGGGCGACAGTGTTCATACCGCTTACAACCCAAGCGAGACCGAAGAGACCACGGTTGTGGCAACCTTTCTCGACGTACCGGATGCCGATGAAGACGGCAACCCCGCGCCATTGACCATCCCGATCGATCCGGATGATGGTGCCGACCTCGATGTTGAGTGCGGCATCGAGCGCTGAGATTCCAGCTTCGGAATAAACTGGGGGCAGGGAGGCGACTGCGATGTCGCCTCCCGCATTTGCACATCATGGCAACCGGACAGATACACCCAGCTGTGCGCTGTGACCAGGAGTGTTCGACCAGGCCAGGGCC
>SLKT01000161.1 GCA_007134485.1 Wenzhouxiangella sp.
AGTCGGAAGTCGGAAGTCGGAAGTCGGAAGTCGGAAGTCGGAAGTCGGTTCTTGGCTGTCGGATTTTCCTTGCGCCTTGTACCTTGAGCCTTGGGCCTTTCCCCGTAAACCGTCTCCCGTCTCCCGTCTCCCGTCTCCCGTCTTCCGTTAAACTACCCCCATGGATTCCACCCAGGTCGTTGCCGAAGTCGAGTGCCACTGCAAGGAGCAGGGCCTGCGCCTGACTCCGACCCGACGGCGAGTGCTGGAGATGGTGCTCGATGCCGACGGGCCGATCAAGGCCTACGACCTGCTGGACCAGCTCAAGAGCGAACAGCCCAAGGCCGCTCCGCCGACCGTCTACCGGGCGCTTGAATTTCTGCTCGAAAATCACTTCATCCACCGGCTCGAAACCCTCAATGCATTCGTGAGCTGCTTCCATCCGCACGATCAGCACCAGGGACAATTCCTGATCTGCGAGCATTGCGATGCAGTCACCGAAATTCATGATCACGACATCGAGAAGTTGCTGGAAAGGTCGGCCAGCGCCCATGATTTCAAGCCGGACCGCCAGGTCCTTGAAATCTACGGCAGTTGTCGCAACTGCCGGGACCAGTGAATGAGTCCGAGCTGAATGTCCCGCCGCGAGCGCCTGTACCATCTGCATGACATCCTGCGCCAGCGGCGAACGCCAATCAGCCGCCAGGATCTCATGCAAGAACTGGGTTGCAGCCAGGCCACCCTGTACCGCCTGATCGCCGAGCTGCGCGACAATCTCGGCGCACCGCTGGAGCAGGACGATGACGGACGAGGCTATTACTACGATCGCAGCCTGGTCGGCAATTTCGAACTGCCGGGGTTGTGGATCAGCCCTGACGAGTTACAGGCATTACTGACCGCCCGCCATGTGCTGGGCAATGTCCAGCCCGGATTGCTGGACGAGGAACTCGATGGCGTCCAGCAGCGCATCAACCAGTTGCTGGATCGCCAGGGACTGGATTTTTCTGCCCAGCCGGAACGCATCCAGATCCGTCACGATGCTGGTCGCCCGGTGCCGGCCAAGCTGTTCGAAAGTGTACTCAAGGCGCTCTTTCAGCGTCATCGCCTGCAAATCACTTACCATGGCCGTCGCCGTGATGACATCAGCCAGCGCAAAATTTCCCCACAACGTCTGATTGCGTATCGCGACCGATGGTACCTGGCGGCATGGTGCCATCAGGCCAAAGATTTTCGCAGTTTCGCCCTCGAGCGCATTCGCGCCATGGAATTGCTTGAAAGTGAATGTGAGGAATTGCCGGCTGATCGGATCAGTCAGCACTTCGATCAGACATTCGGCATTTTTTCCGGACCGGCCCATGATCGTGCCCGATTGCGGTTCTCGGCCGAGGCCTCACGCTGGGCCGCCGATGAAGTCTGGCATCCAGATCAGCAGGGAAGCTGGGACGGGCAATGCTGGGTGCTCGAAGTTCCATTTGGACATCAACGTGAATTGCTGATGAACATTCTGTCTCACGGCAAAGATATCGAGGTACTGGGACCGGACTCACTCAGGCAAGCGGTCAAACTCAGCTTTGAGCAGGCCCTTCGACATTACCGGCTGTAATCGCTCTGTTATTCTGGTGTCATCCAGATGTCATATTCGCTTGATGCAATACCGGCGATTCACCGAAAAGGCAAAGCCTGATGAGTGCACAGCGAATACTGGTTGTTGAGGACGATGAAGGCATTCGTCGAATGATTGTATTCAATCTCCAACGAGCCGGCTTCGAGACCATTGAAGCTGGCGATTGTCACGCCGCCAGGATCTCGGTCACCGATGATCAGCCTGACCTGATCCTGCTCGACTGGATGCTTCCGGATCAGAATGGTCCAGAGTTTGCCCGATCCTTGCGAAGGGAAGAACTGACCCGGGATATTCCCGTGATCATGTTGACCGCCCGGACCCTGGAAGATGACAAGATCCGCGGTTTCGAGAGCGGAGTCGATGACTACATCACCAAGCCGTTTGCCTCGCGCGAACTGATTGCCCGGATCAACGCGGTGCTCCGGCGGTCTTCACCGGCCGGGGGCGATGATCAGATCGAGGCGAACGGTCTGGTCATGAATATTGCCAGTCACCGGGTGACTGCGCGCGGTAAACCAGTCGAGCTCGGTCCGACCGAGTATCGCATGCTCAAGTTCTTCATGACCCACCCGGACCGGGTCTATTCGCGTGCCCAGCTACTCGACCATGTCTGGGGTGGTGGCGTGTACATCGAGGAGCGCACCGTCGATGTGCATATCCTCAGGTTGAGAAAGGCGCTGTCCAAGTTCAAGTATGACCATCTCATCCAGACGGTGCGCGGAGCCGGTTACCGGTTTTCGATCAAGGACGGCGGCTGATGCGCGAGGCCTGGCTCAGTGAATGGCTGATGCTGGGCGCCCTGCTCACCGGGGCACTTCTGGGTTCGGTACTGATTGGTCACGCCGGCCTGTTTTTCCTGGCGGCAGTGGTCATATTTCTTTCACGACACCTTTATCAACTCTACCGGCTCGAGCGCTGGCTGCGCATCGGGCGACGCCGCAATCCACCCGAGTCCTGGGGCATCTGGGGCGAGGTTTTCGAGCACTACTACCGACTTCAGCGACGGTACTACAAGCGCAAGAAGCGCCTGGCACGGGTGATCCGAGAATTCCGCGAGTCGACCGCGGCCATGCCGGATGCGGCGCTGGTTCTTGATGGCGAAATGCGCATTCTCTGGTTTAACGATGCGGCTCGTGAATCCCTGAGGTTGTCACCAGCACGTGATCTGGGCCAGCCAATCGTCAACCTGATTCGTGCCCCGGCATTCAAACGGTACCTGCACTCAGGACCGTATGATCGCATGGTGGATTTTGCTTCGCCAGTGCATGACAGTCGGACGCTATCTGCGCGTTTGATTCCGTATGGCGCCGACCAGAATCTGCTGATGATTCGCGACGTCACCCGCCTGCATCGCTTGCAGGCGATGCGGCGTGACTTCGTGGCCAATGCCTCTCACGAATTGCGATCTCCTCTGACGGTGCTGGCCGGCTATCTTGAAGCACTGAACGATGAAAAGTCGTTGGGAGCCGATTGGCAAGGGCCAGTCGAGGAAATGCTCGGTCAGTGTCGGCGCATGAACAGCCTGGTCAATGATCTGCTCGAGATTTCACGCATGGAAACCGAAGAGGCCGACGCACCAGTGGATGATGTCGTCGATGTGCACGAGTTGATCGACTGCATCCTGCAATACGCTCGCACCGAGGATGGTGCCAGGCATGAAATCGATTTCGAGTCTGCCAGACAGGCGGGCGTGGCCGGAGAGGAACGGGAGCTGTACAGTGCGTTTTCCAACCTGGTGACCAATGCACTGCGTTACACGCCGGAGGGTGGCAGAGTGACGGTGCGCTGGTATCCGCGACCTGGGGGCGAGTGGGTGTTCGAGGTCGAAGACAATGGTATCGGCATCGAAAAAAAGCATATCTCGTTCATCACCCAGCGCTTTTACCGAGTCGATAGCTCGCATAGTCGCAAGCTGGGTGGCACCGGCCTGGGGTTGGCCATCGTCAAGCACGTGCTTCAGCGCCATAATGCCCTGCTGGAAGTGGATTCCACGCTTGGCCAGGGTAGCGTCTTTCGCTGCGTTTTCCCTCAAGCCCGGTGCCGTGTCGACGCACAGCCCGCCATACGCTCAGTGTCCTGACGAGCCATTCGGACACGTCACGCAACTTAAATATTCCCGACATTTTGCTGCAATACAGCGAGTCTATCGTACGCACTGACTTTAGGAGTCATTGGTCGCGGCCCGGGAATAGAGGCCGCATTTTCACCCAATCCAACAGGAACCGGAAATGAGAAAAGCATTGCTCCCCGTTGCCATTCTGGCGGCTCTGCCTGCAGTAGCGCTGGCAGATATCACCCTCTATGGACGCGCCCACGTGTCCCTGGACTATCTGGATGACGGTGCGGACTACTCGGAATTCAATGTGTCCAGCAACTCATCTCGTCTGGGCTTTCGAGCGAACCGCGATTTTGGTGGTATCACCGGCATCATGCAGATCGAGCAGGAGATCGACTACAGCAACCAGGGTTCGAACTGGGCGAGCCGTGATACCTTTGTCGGAATCCGAGGTGATTTCGGCATGCTGCGTGTCGGCAAGTTCGATACCCCCTTCAAGCGCGCTCGCGGTCCGGCCAATCTCTTTGGAGATCAGCTCGGCGACATGCGCAACTTTACCCGTGCCGGCGCCGGTCGATTCGACGAACGGACCCCCAACACGCTTCACTACCAGACTCCGGACTTCAGTGGCTGGCAGTTCAACTTTGCCTACTCCCTGCATGAAGGTGGTGATGCATCGGGTGGTGATGATGATGCCCTGAGTACATCCCTGACCTGGAGCCAGGGCGATTTCGGTCTGGCGGTTGCCTACGAGTGGTTCGACGACGATCGTGGCCAGGGAGGCCGTGATGCCATTCGTCTGGCGGCATCCTACGACATCAATGACCTGACGCTGGTCGGCTTTTTCCAGACCATCGACCACGACAACGATGCGTTTGATGCCGATGTGTTCGGCTTTGGCGCGGCATACAAGCTCAGTGACAGCTGGAACGTCAAGGGCCATTACCTGCGTCGTTCCGCGGATCCGGCTGACAGCGATTCCGACATGTTTGCCGTTGGCATTGAGCATCGTTTCGCCAGTCAGCTCAGGGTTTATCTGAACTACGCGATGGTCAGCAACGATGACAACGCCACTCTCAATCCCTGGAGTCAGGCTCGGACGACCGGCACGCCGGGCAGTGCGGGCGATACCGCCAAGGGACTTTCTCTTGGTCTGCGCTACGACTTTTAGGCGCATGCAATGAACCGATCAAGATGATCGCGATATGTCCTGACTGGTAAGTCATGGTTGCGTCATCAAAGATCGCTAACCTTTGATTTCAACACTTGTGAAATGTAATAACGGAGTTCAAGATCATGATTAAGCAACTTTTTCCCGCTGTAGCCATCAGCGCCGCCCTGGCCGCCGGTTCGGTTTTTGCCGAAGAGCGTGTCGATCCCGAATTGCCGGAATATACCCCGGTGTCCGGGATCTCCGGTAACCTGTCCTCGATCGGCTCGGATACCCTCAACAACCTCATGACCCTCTGGGCCGAAGAGTTCCAGAGCTTCTACCCGAATGTCAATGTCGAAATCCAGGGTGCCGGTACCTCGACTGCGCCGCCGGCCATGACCGAGGGCACCGCCAACTTCGGGCCCATGAGCCGGATGCCGCGTGACAGCGAGCAGGCCTCGTTCGAAGATCGTCATGGTTATCCGATGACCGTGGTTGGTGTCGGTATCGACACGATTGCCGTGTACGTCAACCGTGACAACCCGATCGAAGGATTGACCATTGAGCAGGTCGATGCGATTTTCTCTTCCACCCGTCGTTGTGGCGGTGATGCAGACATCACCCGCTGGGGTCAGGTCGGTCTGGAAGGCGCCTGGGCCAACCGTGATATCACCCTGTATTCGCGCAATGCCGTGTCTGGAACCTACGGATACTTCCGCCAGCATGCCATGTGCGACGGTGACTTCAAGGATGCCATCAACGAGCAGCCCGGTTCCTCTTCCGTAGTCCAGGGTGTGGCCGAGTCCATCAATGGGATTGGCTACTCGGGTATTGGGTACGCCACCTCCGGAGTACGTGCCATCGCGGTGGGTAACCCACCGGTCGAGCCCAGTGGCGAGACCGCTTCTGATGGTTCCTATCCGCTGGCCCGTTTCCTGTACGTGGCGCTCAATAAGAACCCCAACCGTGAACTGAATCCGTTGGAGCGTGAGTTCATGCGTCTGGTCCTGTCTCGTCAGGGCCAGGAAGTCGTTGTTCGTGACGGCTATATCCCCCTGCCGGCTTCCGTCGCAGCCCGCTTCCGTGGTGAGCTGGGTATCGACTAACAGCTACATCTGTCCGGATTCCGCCACAGGCGGAATCCGGATTTTCCCTTGAATACTCAGTCTCGTGCGTGTAACAGACGTCTGGCAGAAGTTGGCCAGAGGTTGTAATCAACCTGAAACAATTTCTTCATAAACTGCCGCAATTCAATCCGAGCCCCAGCGAATACAACAGGGATACCAGGGTCAGATGAGTTCAAACGCCACCAGTGCAGGCCGTCCAATTTCGGCTCGTGAACTGCTTCCCGATGCCGAAGCCCGAACCAAGTTGCGTCGGATTCGCCACTTCAAGGATCTGACCACCCGTTTCATGGTGTCCACGGCCGGTTATGGCGTGGTCATTTCGCTGGCGCTGATCTTCGTCTTTTTGTTTACCGAGATTGTTCCGCTGCTACGTGGCGCCAATCTGGGTGAACCGGTCAGCTACCAGGTGCCGGGAACCGATGCGCCTACGCTGCATATCGTCAGTGAACGCTATCAGGAGGCCGCGGTCAGGTTCGCCGAAGATGGCACGGTGTCGTTCTTTGATCCCACTGATGGGCGGGATCTGATGGAGCAAGTGATCGACTTCGAAGGAGGCCAGGTCGTCAGTCATGCAAACGCTGAACCGCGAACCCGAATCGTCGCCTTTGGTCTCGATAATGGTCGAGTGGCACTTGCTGAGCATGATTACGATTTGACTTATCCTGATGATGTTCGCCTGGTTACTCCCAAACTCGGGTATCCAGTGGAAGACTCCATCATCACGATCGACGATCAGGGTCAACCACTCAATGTCATCGGCGTGCAGCGTGGTGATCCTGGGATCGGTATCGTTGCCTATACCGCCGATGGTCGGCTTCTACTGACCCGATTTACCAGTCAGCGTTCATTCATGACCGGCGAGACCGAGTTCGTGCCCAGTCAGTATGAACTTCCCGCCCCACCGGCTGCACCCACCCGAATCCTGCTTGATATCACCATGCGCAATCTGCTTATTGGCGATGCGCAGGGTTTTCTCCACTATTACGATATTTCCAATCCCGAGCAGGCGGTCCTTCGAGATAGTCGGCAAGTCATTGAGGGCGTCGGCAATAGTGTCACGGCAATGGAGTTTCTGCTTGGCACGGTGTCCATCATTGTCGGTGGGTCTGATGGCAGCGTCGCCCAGTACTTTCTGGTCCGCGACGAGGGCAACGTCGGACGGATTACCCGTATTCGAGAGTTTGATCAGCATCCTGGCGCCATCACCTCAATTTTCCCGGAGTATTCGCGCAAGGGTTTTGTGGTTGGTGATGCCGCTGGCCATGTTGGTGTCCACTACGGCACTTCGGCCAGCACCCTTTTGATCAAAAGGGTCAGTGATCACCCGCTTCAAAGCGTGGCTGTGACGCCCCGCAACAACGGCATGTTGTGGACCGACGGCACCGGGCAGATTCATTACGCCAGCTTGTGGAATCGTCACCCGGAGTCATCCATCAAGTCATTGTGGCGAAAGGTCTGGTATGAAGGGCGCTCCAGTCGCGACTACGTCTGGCAGTCGTCGTCGGCGACCGATGAGTTCGAACCCAAATTTTCGTTGATACCCTTATCGGTGGGTACGTTGAAAGCGGCGTTCTACGCGATGCTGTTTGCCATGCCGTTGGCCATCTTCGGCGCCATTTATACCGCCTACTTCATGAGCCCGAAGATGCGTGGGCTGGTCAAACCGACCATCGAGGTCATGGAAGCCCTGCCAACCGTGATTCTCGGCTTCCTGGCCGGCTTGTGGATGGCGCCGTTCGTGGAAAACCACTTGCCGGCGGTCTTCAGCGTCCTGTTGCTACTGCCCTTGTTCATGCTGGGTACTGCTTGGCTTTGGGGGTCTCTGCCCAGGTCCATACGCTACCTGGTGCCGCCCGGCTGGGAAGCCGCCATCCTGATCCCGCTGGTGTTGTTCACCGGCTGGCTTTGCGTCACGCTCAGTCCGTTGATCGAGGTCTGGTTCTTTGACGGTTCAATGCGCCAGTGGTTTACCGATGTCGGTATCACCTACGACCAGCGAAACGCGCTGGTCGTCGGCATTGCCATGGGCTTTGCCGTCATTCCGACGATCTTTTCGATTGCCGAAGATGCCGTGTTCAACGTACCCAAGCATTTGACCCAGGGTTCTTTGGCCCTGGGCGCCACACCCTGGCAAACGGTGATTGGCGTGGTTCTGCTGACTGCAAGTCCCGGAATTTTCTCGGCAGTGATGATCGGATTCGGACGTGCAGTGGGTGAGACAATGATCGTGTTGATGGCCACGGGCAATAGCCCGGTGGTCAATTTCAACATCTTCGAGGGCATGCGCACGCTGTCGGCCAACATCGCCGTGGAGATGCCGGAAGCTGCCGTGGGTAGTACCCATTATCGACTGCTGTTTCTTGCGGCGCTGGTGCTGTTCGGGTTCACATTCATCCTCAATACCATCGCCGAAGTCGTGCGTCAGCGACTGCGGGCGAAGTATTCGTCGTTGTGAGGGGGGCAGTAAGGTGATGAGTCGATCTATGCAGCGAAGGAGTTTTTCCATGACGTGGGTGTTGGTAAAAGGAGGAAAGGTGAAAGGTGAAAGGAAAAAAACCCGCTCATCCTTTTACCTTTTACCTTTTACCTTTAACCGGCGAGCCGGAGGCGAGCCATGAAAAAGTGGTTCAAATCCGGCGATCCGTGGATCTGGATGATAGGTGGTGCGGTCAGCATCAGTATCATCATGGTGGTTGGCCTGTTGCTGTTGATTGCTGTGCGTGGCCTTGGTCATTTCTGGCAGCCGCCAATCATCGAAACCACGTTCCATGACGACGGGCAGGAAGTCGTCGTGCTGGGGACTATTCGAAATGCCGAAACGGTGACCGCTCAGGCGGTTCGGGATGCCGGCTTCGAAGTGCCGGAGGAGCAGGAAATTGTTCAGCGCTACCTGTTTCACCTTGGAAACCGTGATCTGACCGGACGTGATTTCCAGTGGTTCATTGGCGATTTCCTCGAGGAATTTCGCTATCCCGAAGACGCCATCATGCTCGAGCGTCGCGAATGGGGGAATTTCTTTGGTTACCTGGTCGCCCTCAAGCGCGATGGGGAAGTCATCGCCGAAGGTGAGGAGGCTTTTGTCCGGCTTCCGGAATTGCTGGCGCGGAGCAACGAACTGGTTGGTAACGCCGTAAGTATCGAGCGCTACGACATCGGTCGCATCAACTTCGCCATCGAGCAGGAACGGCTTGAGCAACGGCGTATCGAACTCAATGACCGCCTCAGCGACGAAGAGCGAGCCGAGCGGATTGCCCGAAGCCAGGCAGAGGTTAATCGGCTCAATGCCGAATATGAGAAGCTGCACGCCGAACTGGTCGAATTGCGAGCCAGTGGCCGTCGGGACGCCCTGGTGGCACGCACCAGTGACGGCCAGGAGGTCACGATCAATCTGGGCGATGTCGTCCGCGCCACCCGCGCCAATACCATGACCATCCCTGAGAAGATGCGTGAATACGGGTCTCGCTTCTGGGCATTCATGACCGGATATCCGCGCGAGGCCAATACCGAAGGCGGAATCTTTCCGGCCATCTTCGGCACAGTCATGATGGTATTTATCATGTCCATCGTGGTGACGCCATTCGGAGTTCTGGCGGCCATTTACCTGCGTGAGTACGCGAAGCAGGGACCCGTCACCCGAATCGTCAGAATCTCGGTCAACAACCTGGCCGGAGTGCCGTCCATCGTGTTCGGTGTATTTGGTCTAGGGTTTTTCGTGTATTTTCTGGGTGGCAATATCGACCAGTTGTTTTACCCGGAGCGATTGCCGGCGCCGACCTTTGGATCTCCTGGCCTGATCTGGGCTTCCTTGACCCTGGCACTGCTGACGCTTCCGGTTGTCATTGTCTCCACGGAAGAAGGTTTGACCCGTATCCCCAAGGCCATGCGTGAAGGCTCTCTGGCGCTTGGCGCGACCAAGGCTGAAACGCTGTGGAAAGTCATCGTGCCGGTCAGTACGCCGGCCATGATGACCGGACTGATCCTGGCGGTAGCGCGTGCGGCCGGAGAAGTGGCGCCGTTGATGCTGGTCGGAGTGGTCAAACTGGCGCCCAATTTGCCGGTGGACGGGCAATTTCCCTACATTCACCTGGAACGACGAATCATGCATCTGGGTTTCCACATTTATGATGTCGGATTCCAGAGCCCCAACGCGGAAGCGGCACGCCCGCTGGTCTATGCCACGGCCCTGATCCTGGTGTTGCTGATCCTGGTTTTGAACCTGACTGCGATCGCGGTGCGGAACCGCCTGCGCGAAAAGTACAAGAGCGAAAGTGACTGAATATGATGATTGAAGAAAATCAACAAGGTGCCCCGCTGGCTAGTGCCGGATTGGCGAATAAGGACAACCGGAAGCGACTGAGCCTGCGAAACGAGGAAATCTCCATGCAGGTCAGGGATCTGAATCTGCACTACGGTTCGGACCAGGCGCTGAAGAACATCAGCATGGATATCCCCAACAAGCGCGTGACGGCTTTCATCGGCCCATCCGGTTGTGGCAAGTCTACGCTGCTGCGCTGTTTCAATCGCATGAACGACCTGATCGACATCTGTCGCATCGAGGGTGAAATCACGATTGAAGGCAACAACATCTACCATCCATCGGTGGACGTTCCCGAGTTGCGGCGAAAGGTGGGTATGGTGTTTCAAAAGCCCAATCCGTTTCCGAAGTCGATTTACGAAAACATTGCCTATGGCTTGCGCCTGCAAGGGGTGAAGAATCGACGCAAGCTTGACGAGGTGGTCGAGAACTCGTTGCGCCGAGCCGCTTTGTGGGACGAGGTCAAGGATCGGCTCAATGACAATGCCTTCGGGTTGTCCGGCGGTCAGCAGCAGCGTCTGGTGATTGCCCGGGCGATCGCCATCGAACCGGAGGTCATTCTGCTTGATGAGCCATGTTCGGCACTGGACCCGATCTCGACCGCCAAGGTCGAGGAACTGATCATCGATCTCAAGGAGTCCTACACCATCGTGATCGTCACTCACAACATGCAGCAGGCAGCGCGTGTTTCGGACTTCACCGCCTACATGTACCTGGGTGAGTTGATTGAGTACGATGATACGGCCAAGCTGTTCACCAACCCGGCCAAGAAGGCCACCGAGGATTACATCACCGGCCGGTATGGTTGATTTCCGGACGATCCTATACTAGGCATGACAATCGCTTTGGAGCGAGGACAATGGAAAAGCATTTCGATCAGCATATTTCACGCCAGTTCAACCAGGAGCTGGACATGTTGCGCCAGGATGTCATGGCCATGGGTGGGGTGGCCGAGGAGATGGTGCGTGATGCCATCGCCGCCCTTGTCGACGGGGACACGGCAAAAGCCCAGCAGGTCATCGACATGGATGACCAGGTCAACGAGATGGAAAAGGAGATCGATGCCCAGGCGACCATGATCCTGGCCCGGCGTCAGCCCACGGCCAGCGACCTGCGCCTGGTACTGGCCATCATCAAGACTGTAAATGACCTGGAACGCATTGGTGATGAGGCAGAAAAAATCGCCCGTCTGGCTGTCAGCCTGGCCGATGCCGACCGCCCGCGCGGAAACTACGTGGAACTTGAAAGCATGGCCAATACCGTGCGCGGCATGCTGCATGATGCACTTGATGGTTTTGCCCGCATGGTGCCCGAAGTCGCGGTGACGCTCGTGCGTGAGGACGAGAAGGTTGACATCGAGTACGAAAACCTGCTGCGCCAGTACTACACCCATCTGGTCGAGGAGCCGCGCAAGACCCGCCGTGTACTGGATTGCATCTGGATTGCGCGAGCCCTGGAACGTATTGGAGACCATGCCAAGAACATCGGTGAGTACATCATCTACCTGGTCGAGGGTGTGGATGTGCGCCATGCCTCCATCGAGGAGTTGGAGAAGTCGGTGATGGAGGATAGGGATTGAGAGCCGGTTTACGGTTTCCGGTTTGCGGTTTACGGGAAAGGTTCAAGACTCAAGGGGTCAGGGTTCAGGGTTCAGGGTTCAGGGTTCAGG
>SLKT01000125.1 GCA_007134485.1 Wenzhouxiangella sp.
CGCCCCAGCGAAAACCGATCGAACCCTTGGGCACGACCACGCGATTGCTGTTCTCGTCAAAGGCCAGGGTCTTCCATTCCGGGTTGTTGCTCTGGCCATGGTTGTCGGACAGGTCCGAGGCCCTCAGATAACGACCGGGCACCCATTCGCCCTTGCGCTCTTCCAGCAGCACCAGCATGGGGAAATCGGTGTAACGGCGTACGTAATCGTCGAAGTATTCGCTCTTGCCCTCGACATGCCATTCCTTGAGCATGACGTGGCCCATGGCCATGGCCAGGGCCGAATCGGTGCCCTGCTTGGGATTGAGCCAGATATCGCCGAACTTGGAAGCCTCGGAATAATCGGGTGTGACGGTCACGGTCTTGGTGCCGCGGTAGCGCGCCTCGGTCATGAAGTGGGCGTCGGGCGTGCGCGTTTGCGGTACGTTCGAGCCCCACATCATCAGGAATGTGGAGTTGAACCAGTCGGCCGATTCGGGCACGTCGGTCTGCTCGCCCCAGGTCTGCGGGCTGGCCGGCGGCAGATCGCAGTACCAGTCGTAGAAACTCATGCAGGTGCCGCCGATCAGCGACAGGTAACGGGTGCCGGCGGCATACGAGACCATGGACATGGCCGGAATCGGTGAGAAGCCGATGATGCGATCCGGACCGAATTTTTTCGCGGTGTAGACGTTGGCCGCGGCAATGATCTCGTTGACTTCTTCCCAGTTGGCGCGCACGAAGCCGCCCAGGCCGCGGCGCTGCTTGTAACTTTTCGCCTTGTCGACATCATCGACGATGGACGCCCAGGCATCGACCGGGTGATCGTGCTCGGCTTTGGCCGCTCGCCATAACTCGACCAGGCGTCGGCGCACCATCGGGTATTTGACCCGGTTGGCCGAGTAGATGTACCAGGAAAAGCTGGCGCCGCGGGCGCAACCGCGCGGTTCGTGGTTGGGCAGGCCGGGACGGGTGCGCGGGTAGTCGGTCTGCTGGGTTTCCCAGGTCACCAGGCCGTTCTTGACATAGATCTTCCAGGAGCACGAGCCGGTGCAGTTGACCCCATGGGTGGAGCGCACCACCTTGTCGTGCTGCCAGCGCTGGCGATAGCCGTCTTCCCAGCGGCGCGACTGGTTGGTGGTGACGCCATGGCCGTCGGAGAATTCGGTCTTCTCGCGACGGAAGAAGGCCAGTTGGTCGAGAAAGTAACTCATGGATGTCCTCCGGTCAGGCCCGGTCCGTCTCGGCGGGCAGTAATGGTTGATTGGGCTAGTGACATGTTTGTATTCAGACTCATGGGTTCTTGATGTAGGCGTTGCGGCGCAGGTAGAACCACCAGTTCAGCACCAGGCACAGGGCATAGAAAATGGCGAAGGCGTACATGGCGTTTTCGGGCGTGCCGCCGCGCACCTGCTCGCCGATCACCATCGGGGCGATGAACGAGCCGTAGGCGCCGATCGCCGAAGTCCAGCCCAGCACCGGGCCTTTGAGTTCCTGGTTGAAGATCACGCCGATGGTTCGGAAGGTCGAGCCGTTGCCGATGCCGGTGGCGGCAAAGATGATCATGAACAGCACGATGAAAATCAAAAAGTACTGTTCCGGATTGGGTGACTGGTAGGCCAGCATCATCACGTAGCCGACCGCCGCCGAGGCCACGACCATGATTGCGGCGATGATCTGGGTGACCAGCGAGCCGCCGACCTTGTCGGAAATCCAGCCGCCGACCGGACGGATCAGGGCGCCCACGAACGGGCCGATCCAGGCATAGGTCAGGGCGCTGGGTGCATCCGGGTTGGCGACCCGCTGCATGACCCCGTCGACCTCCACGCTGGTATAGCCGAAGATCACCGTGATCGACAGCGGCAGGGCCATGGAAAAGCCGATAAAGGAGCCGAAGGTGAGGATGTAGAGAATGGTCATCGACCAGGTGTGCTTGTCCTTGAAGATGACGAACTGGCGCCTGGAGTTCTCGCCGATCTTGCCCGGCACCAGGCGCATGATCCCCAGGGTGGCGACGATGATCAGCAGCATGGCCAGCCAGGGGTTGAGCACGCCCAGGCCGACCGGCTGCGGCAGGTACAGGTAAAGCCCAATGCCGGCGGTGACAAAACCGATCAGGTAAAGTCCGGTCACGCGACCGAAGGCGGCCAGCGGATGGCCGGGTTCGGGCGTGATGGTGCGCAGGTTGTTCATGCAAAACCAGGCCGCTGCCACCACCGGCAGCAGGATGACCACCCAGATGAATCCGGCATTCTGGATCCAGGTTTCGGTACCGGCGGAGATGCGCCCGATCAGGGTGCCGCTGTCCTTGACCAGGGTCATGGAATCGCCGGCCAGCACGCCGAACAGTCCGATGGTCATGACCGTGGGGATCAGGATCTGCATGGTGGTCACGCCGAAATTGCCCAGCCCGGCGTTCATGCCCAGGGCCAGGCCTTGCTGTCTCTTGGGATAAAAGGTGCTGATATTGCTCATCGAGGCGGCAAAGTTTCCGCCGCCGATGCCGGACAGGAACGCCAGCATCGCGAACACCCAGAACGGCGTGTCCTGGCTCTGCAGGGCAAACCCCGCGCCAAAGGCCGGGATCAGCAGCATTGCGCTGGTCAGGAAGATCGTGTTGCGACCACCGGCGATGCGAATCATGAACGAGGCCGGAATGCGCAGCGTGGCGCCGGTCAGGCCGGCGATGGCGGTCAGCGTGAACAGTTGCTCGGGCTCGAAGGGAAAACCCAGGTTGAGCATCTGCACGGTGATGATGCCCCACATCAACCAGATGGCGAAGGCGCACAGCAGGTTGGGAATGGAAATCCACAGGTTGCGCGTGGCCACCTTCCTGCCCTGCCGGTCCCAGAAGGCCTTGTCTTCGGGGGTCCACTCGTGAATGTCTCGATTCAGCGCCAAGTCTGCGATTCCTTGTGTGATGGGGTCTGCATGTTCATGAATGGGTCGCCAGGGTCAGGACTGGCGCGGTTCCGGCTCCTCGGAGCCATGCATCTCGCTGCCCGGCGGGACGGCCTCGGGCAGATCGCGCAGGCGCTTGAGTCCCGGGTACTTCTTGCGTTCCATGCGCAGGATGGCGAAGTGCATCCAGATCATGGCGC
>SLKT01000155.1 GCA_007134485.1 Wenzhouxiangella sp.
AGGGTTCAGGGTTCAGGGTTCAGGGAAAGGCTAAAGGCGCAAGGTTCAAGGTTCAAGGAAAACCTGAAAAGCCCATTTGCCGACCACCGACCACCGACCACCGACCACCGACCACCGACCACCGACCACCGACCACCGACCACCGAGATCACCCATGTCCAACCGAGTCCCGAGTCCCGAGTCCCAAGTCCCGCCCACGGACATCCACGCCCAACGCATCCTGATCCTGGACTTCGGTTCGCAGTACACCCAGCTCATTGCGCGCCGGGTGCGTGAGATTGGTGTCTACTCCGAGATCCATCCATTCGATGCCGGTGAAGAGGCCATCCGGGCCTTCGGGGCCAGCGGAATCATTCTGTCGGGCGGGCCGGAATCGGTGGCCTTTGAAGACAGCCCGCGCATCCCGCAGGTGGTCTTCGATCTCGGTGTTCCCCTGCTCGGCATTTGCTACGGCATGCAGGCCATGGCCACCCATTTCGGCGGCACCGTCAGCCCATCCGATGAGAAGGAATTCGGCTATGCCGAAGTTGCTCTTGCCGAGCCAGGCGAGTTGTTGCGCGGCATCGAGGACCGCGTCGATACAACCGGCCGGGCCATGCTGGAAGTCTGGATGAGTCATGGTGACAAGGTGACGACGCTGCCGGACGGCTTTGATGTCATATGCACCACATCGTCGGCACCGATTGCCGGCATGGCCGACGAAAGCCGTCAATATTTCGGATTGCAGTTCCATCCGGAAGTGACTCACACCAGCCAGGGACGGCGGATACTGGAGCGGTTCGTTCACGAGATTTGCGATTGCTCGGAGAGCTGGACAACCGAAGCCATCATCGAAGACCAGATCGCCCGGGTTCGCGAGCAGGTCGGCAGTGATACCGTACTACTGGGCCTGTCAGGCGGTGTCGACTCGTCGGTGGTCGCGGCCCTGCTGCATGAGGCCATCGGCGATCAATTGCTGTGCATCTTCGTCGACACTGGCCTGCTTCGCTACCGCGAAGGCGATCAGGTCATGGCGACCTTTGCCGAGCATCTGGGCGTTCGGGTCGAACGGGTCAATGCCCGCGATCAGTTCATGAATGCCCTGGCCGGGATCAGCGATCCGGAAGAAAAGCGCAAGATCATCGGTGGTGAATTCATCAAGGTATTCGAGGCGGCCGCCAAGAGTCACCAGGAAGCAAGCTGGCTGGCCCAGGGCACCATATATCCCGATGTGATCGAGTCGGCCGGCGCCACCACCGGCAAGGCCAAGGTCATCAAGTCCCATCACAATGTGGGTGGCCTGCCCGAGGAAATGAATCTGAAGCTGGTCGAGCCGTTGCGGGAATTGTTCAAGGACGAAGTTCGCAAGATCGGCATCGAACTGGGGCTGCCGGCCGAACTGGTCATGCGCCATCCTTTCCCCGGCCCGGGGCTGGGGGTACGCATACTGGGTGAAGTTCGACCCGAGTATGTCGAGCCACTGCAGAAGGCCGATCATATCTTTATCAGCGAGCTGCGCAAGGCGGGTCTGTACGACAAGGTCAGCCAGGCCTTTGCGGTGTTCTTGCCGGTCAAGTCGGTGGGCGTGGTCGGTGACACGCGTCGCTACGAGTTTGTCATCGCATTGCGAGCGGTGGAAACCATAGACTTCATGACAGCGCGCTGGGCCCATCTGGATCACGAGTTCCTCGATCACGTTTCACGCCGAATCATCAACGAATGTGACGGCGTTTCAAGGGTTGTCTACGATATTTCCGGGAAACCACCCGCGACCATCGAGTGGGAATGACCGGGAACTTGGTTGGCCCAACGTGTGTCAGCACTCTGTGTTCGCCCTCATGGCAGGATTCATCTGAATGACCATCAAGACCTCACACCAAGCCGGTCACTTTAATCCCCCGAGTGTCAAGCGCGCTTGCGGTGGGGGAAGCTTCTGGTTCGAACGAACGGGCATGCAGGCATAAGCTATGGTCAAACAAGCTTCCAACCGTTCGCCGAAGTCGAATCATCAATCCCTGCGATGGTGGTGGGTGTTCTGGGCGCTGGTTGCGGTCGCACTCTGGTTGCCGGCATTTCTTGCCATGGAAATGATCGAGGGCTACCGCACTTCGTCACATGTCTTTACTGCCCTGGCCACCATGGCCATCGCCGGTGGTCTGGCCGGAGCTCAAGGCATATTGCGCCTGAAGATCTTCTGGCTGGTGATGGCAGTAGTGATCAGCGCACTGGTTTTTTTGCGACTGCTTTATTTCGGAGTGGCTCACTTTTCCGGAGCAGGATTCACCGACGAGTTTTTCCTGCACCTGGAATGGCAGAGCGTGGTGGTTGCCTGGAAGGAGTACCCGGCACTGGTCATCGGCGGTGTTCTGGGCATATGCGTCCTGGCCATGGCCGTTCTGCTGACGGGACGTCGGTTGGCCTTGCCTTCGCCGCCTGCATCCATGGCGTTGCTCATGGTATCGCTGGTGCTGATCTCTACCGGCCGCGAGCAACTCCCGGAGTGGGAGCTGGTCAATGGTTGGCGCCACTGGCACCAGCAAGACACTCTTGTGCTGGATGACGAAACCCGCGAAAGACTCGAAGCCACCGGCCTGGTCGATTTCGACATCCCCACCAAGAGCCGCGTCCGGGCCAATCTGCCGGAGCAACCTAAAAATCTGATCCTGGTCTACCTCGAATCCATTGGCACCAACCTGACCAATCAGCCCGACTGGCCTGACTTGATGCCGGGACTGGAACGGATCATGGAAGAGCATTCCTTTGTTGACACTTTCTGGACCAGCAGCTACATCACGATCGAGGGATTGACCAACAGCCAGTGCGGAACGCTTTTCCCTTTCGCCCGCGGCAGCGAGAGCATGGCCGGTGGAAGCGGACTGGCCGAGCAGTTGCCTTGCCTTGGTGATGTGCTCGGCGCCGCCGGTTACCATCAGGTTTACCTGGGTGGTGCCGGCATGTCCTTTGCCGGCAAGGGAGACTTCCTTGGCGCTCATGGTTACGATGAGCTCAAGGGCATGGAGTACTGGAGCGAAGCGGGCCTGGAACAACGTCCCGGCAAATGGGGGCTCAGCGATACCGAGCTGTTCGAGCAATCCATTGAGGAAATCAAGCGCCTCCACGCCGGGGATCGTCCTTTCAATCTGACCCTGTTGACGATCGGAGCGCACGTTCCCGGATACGTGTACCGTGAATGTGAAAAGTACGACGAGGATGCCCCGCGCTTCATCAATGCGATTGCCTGTACCGACCAGTTGGTGACCCATTGGGTGTCGCAACTTCGTGAAAAAGACCTCTTGCGCGATACCCTATTGGTCTTTACCGCCGATCACCACGTATTTCCAAGCCCGGAAATGCGCGAGTTGTTCGGAGACAGCGTTTATGACCGAAGGCTGCCCCTGATCATCATTGGCGACGACCTACCCGACCCGACAGTCGATGAGGGTGCGCTTTACGATCTGGCGCCAACAGTTCTTGACCTGCTGGAGGTCGACCACAATGCCACATTCGCGCTGGGTCGATCATTGCTTCGCGAACTTTCACGACCCGATTATTTCGTCAAGCGATACGCCGATATCCACCAGGGGCAGCGGCATGAAATCAACCCTCTGGATTGCGATGATCCCGAGGCTCCACGGGATTTCAATCTGCCGCTCGATCCATGCACGCGAGGTGAATTGCTGGGCAGCCTGTCCAAACTGGCCCGATCACTGTCCGAGCCGCCGGATCGCCTGGCATGCCGCAGCAGAACGGAACGGTTGACCCTCGAAGCGCAGGTCTCCGAAGGCTTCGAGCTTCGTATTGGCGGAAACAACCAGGCCGGACGTTTCATCCACCAGGGTCGGACGGTTCGCCCGGTGCATCCGGGCCTCTACATGCTGTCGCTTGATGATGCCAGACAGGTGATCAATCGCCGCTACCTGCCTCTGGCGCAAGTGGAGGCCGATGCCATCCCGGCCGCCGATGAGGAAGCTGCAGTTTTTCTACTGATCTGGCGACCGGATCCCTCTGAATCAGCTCCATTAACCGGGCTCGAATCACTCGGCCTCGATTCACTGCCCGACCAAGACCTGGTGGCCGTGATTGATCGTGGTGGCAATCAGTTGATCCACGAACCCATCGACCCAGCCGAAAGCCAGCGCATGGGCAACGAATTCTGGTCGGCACTGTGCCAGGCGTTGCCTGATCTCGATTGATCTATCAAATGTAGTTCACTGTGACGGCAGCTGAAGTGTCAGCTGATGTTCACCGGCTGAAAGCTCAAGCCTGGACCTGGCAAGGTTGGCATAGGGATTGACCGTCACGGCGGGCGTAAAAGCGCCATCGGGACCCGAAACCGACAGTTGCAATTCGGCCTGGCGTCCAACCGGCTCCGGGCCTTCGGTCCACCAGTTTCCACGGCCCCAGGCATTGCTGATCTCATTGCGGTAGAACACGGTTACCTCGGCTTCCGGCAAGGCTTCACCCAGCTCAAGAGTCCATTGACGATCGATACCGCTTAGTTGCGCGCTCTCGCCGACTGATACAGCAATCGATATATCCACCTTAGCGGGGCTGAGCGGTCGAATTCGGACCAGAGTGGCGCCGCTGGCGTCAACGAGATCCACCGCTTCCATGCTGCCTTCGGGGATGGTCGCGAAGGCTTCATCGATAGCTCCCGATGGGCTGCTCAATTGCCGGGCCAGAAAGTCTTGTCGAAGTCGCACGAACTGGGCAACAGTCTCGACGTGCTTGTCATATTGCTTTCGATCGCTGTGATGGTTATCCCGGTGAACGCCGAACGCTCCGGGACCGGGCACTATCGACGCGCTGTCGGCCAATTGCTCGGCCAACGCTTCGATGTGGTTTTCGAACCACTCAACCGGAAATTCTTCGGTCATCAAATCAAGCAGCCTCGCTTCGGCCTGCTGACGCAGTCCGGGCGTGGCCATGAAGCGTTCCACCAGACGATTGCCGGGCTGCTGGGCGACTTCCAGAGGATACTCGTAGGCAAACCAGTCATTGGCCACATCGAATCCCTCACCACGCCAGTGGGATCCAAAGCTCAAATCCTTGTCCCAGGGAATGATGACCCATCGGGCATCAGAGTCATCGGTATCCAGATATAACCAGTAATCGTCGCCAAAGCTGTCGATGTCACCAATCAACCAGTGAATGGCCAGCCAGTCAATGAAAGTTTCAACATCGAAGCGCGCCTCGAATCCGGACTGAAATTCCGGACCCGCCGCGGTTTCATGAACCCACTCGACCAGTTCCAGCAAGGCACTCCAATCGGGATCACCGCGATCGTTGAAATTCGATGAAAGCAGATCGAGGCGCTGTGATTCATCAAGCCCGGAAAAGTCGAGCTGGAAAACTGAATTAGCATTCAAGTCGGGATTGTCGCGAACATCGTCGCGAACCAGGGTGCCATCCGGATTGAGCCCATTCATGGTCAGCAACCATTCATCGACGCGCTGAACGTGGATATAGGTACCCTCGAAAATGTCATTGATCCACAGATCGAAGTGACGGGTCCGCGGAGCGGGATGACCCAGCGCCTTGAACATCTGGAAACTCAATGCCTCGCGCATCAGCGATGGATCGGTATACATCGCATTGAGATTCATCCTGTCGCTGCCGAACAGCAAGGGCTGAGATTGCTCGAAACGAACATTGAATGACTTCTTCGGCATCCTCCTCGATGAACTGCCACGAAATCTCAGCCCGGTCAGATCATGAATCGTGGACTCCCGATCGAAACGCACCTGTCCCGGCAATCTTTCATTGCTCCAGATGCTGCGCGAGTAGAGCTCGGCAAGATCCGCCGGCTGAATAATCAGATCCATGCGATGCCCTGTCGACGCCAGCAAGTCAGGTCCTGCCTGGGCGCGTTCGAGGTTAAGAACTAGCGCATCTGAGTCATCGCGCTGGTAACGAAACTGCCACTGGCCATCATCAAGCTGCTCCAGAGCAGCTATCCCGTTGGTAGCAAAGGACAGCATCGTCGGGTCGATGTAGTCGTTGAAATTACCGCCACTGACAGTCAGGAGGGGGCCGAATTCGACCCGGTTTTCGTCGCCATCGCGGCTACCGACTCCAATTTGCCAGAGCTGCTCACCCCACTGATCATAAGTGAACCAGTTCAGCAATAGCTGATCGGTACCGTAAGGCATCAGACTGATACCCCGCCCGGACTGAACAGGGTCATACCAGTGCCCCTCCAGACCGCTCAGTACAGGATCGCGATCGGCCGCATCAACACAGTCGGCCAGGCCGTCGAGATAGCTCAATTCACGCCCATCCTCGGCTCCGAACGTCGTGCCCTGGACATGAAAGCGCAGCAGCGCTGCACGGCAGTCCGAACCATTGTCATCGGCCACCAGCACCAGGCTGGCTCGGCCGACCCGCTCCACCTCTGTACCCTGATCTCCCCAGCGGGTATGGTAGAGATCCTCGAACTGCATGACTCGGTCACTGGCTCGGCCGGCAGCAACCAGCCAGACTGGTTCCCCCAGATCATCGTAGGTTGCCCAGTACAGCAAACCGGCGCCTTCGCCGAGCATGTGCAACATAAAACCTTCGCCGTCGCGGCCCAGCGGCTGATAGAAGTGACCCGAGGCATCGCTTGAAAACGCCTCAGGCTCGATACCCTGACAGTGGCCAGGATCACCACCCAAGTGACGCGCGTTGATGAAATCCGCGATCTCGTCGGGTACCAGGATCTCGTTCCAGCACAGGTCCAGGCCTTCACCATGCTCAAGCCCTTCAAGACTTGTGACGCTCTCCGGCAGACTTCCGATCAGCCCGTTGCGCGGTAGCGCCAAAGCGACAACTTCATCGCCATCTTCGTTGCAGGTCACGCCCTGCCAGTCGCATTCCGTACCTTCAGCCCCCAACCAGCCAAGCTGACGAGTCCACTGCTCGCCTCCGGTCGACTGATAAAGATCGCGCAGTGCCTGGCGCTGATCGGGAGGAATTCTGCTGATGTCGGCTTCCAGGGAGACCGAATCCAGCCACACCGTTCGCACCGGATCACGCGGCTGACCGTCATCGCTGCGGTCACGGATGCGCAGGCTGACGCGCATGGAACCCACGTCATCCCCCAACTCCGAACCCAGCCGGGTTTCGCTGTCCAGGCGCACCCACTGATTGGCCGGAGCGCGCTCCTCACTCAGGCCAACATCGGTTTCGACCTGTTCGACATCCGCGTTGGCGGAATCCTCATCGCAGTCCTCATCGCCATAGAAATCCAGGCGCAGGCGGGCGCTGAGCTCGGGATGCGGCTCCTCGACCCGAACATGCATGGACAAGCGAATGGCGAACGGATCGTCCAGGACCACGCACTGATCGATGCGACTGCCGCCAAATCCACGCTGCAAGTGGCTGAAACGAAGAGATCGCGATCCCGAATGTGCAAAGTCGACTTCTTCAACGATGCCGAACTGATCGTCATCATCCAGTCGCAACTCCCATCCGAGTGGCCCGTCCCGGTCCTGCCACATGCCTGATTCGGCATCGAAATCGGCATTGACCAGCGCGTGACATGGCAGCGAACAGACCAGCAGCAAACTGACCCAAAGCAGTTTATTCATGATCATTGTCTTTCCGGTTTGAATCGGCCCCTGAAGGGATTGTAGAGACCTGAATCACTGATCGCAAACACCTCAGGCGGACGTTCCAGTGCGCTCTCGAATCCAGTCTTCTACCGACTTCAGCGCACCCGGCAAGGCACTTGCATCACTGCCCCCGGCCTGGGCGAAGTCCGGACGTCCACCGCCCTTGCCGCCGACCTGTGAGGCGACATGGTTGACCAGCTCGCCGGCCTTGAAGCGATCAGTCAGGTCACCGGTCACGCCGGCCACCAGGCGTACACCGCCGTTGGCCGCCGTGCCCAGCACGACAATGCCCGACCCCAGCTTGTTCTTGAGCTGATCCACGGTATCGCGAAGGCCGTTGGGGTCGACGCCCTCGAGATGCTCGGCGATGACCTTGACCCCTTCGATCTCACTGGCCTGAGAGGCCAGGTCGGAACCGGCCGCCGAGGCCAATTTGCCCTTGAGGCGCTCGAGTTCCTTTTCGAGCTGCCGGGAGCGGTCCAGCAACTGTTCGACCCGATCGGACAACTGTTCCGGACTGGTCCTGAGCTGGCCAGAGACCTCGCGCACGGAACGATCCAGGTCCTGAAGCCAGCGCACGGCCACCTGCCCGGCGACCGCTTCGACGCGACGCACGCCGGCCGAAATACCGGTTTCGGCGATGATTTTGAACAGGCCGATGTCGCCAACCCGGCTGACATGCGTTCCACCGCACAGTTCCACCGAAAAATCGCCGAAACTCAGGACCCGAACATGCTCGCCATACTTGTCACCGAAAAACGCCAGCGCACCGGCGGCCATGGCATCGTCGAAGGACATCTCGCGCGCCTCGGCGGCCACGTTGGCCTGGATCTGCTCGTTGACCATCTGCTCGATGCGACGAATTTCCTCGTCGGCCAGCGGC
This sequence comes from Wenzhouxiangella sp., assembly GCA_007134485.1. Taxonomy (GTDB): domain Bacteria; phylum Pseudomonadota; class Gammaproteobacteria; order Xanthomonadales; family Wenzhouxiangellaceae; genus Wenzhouxiangella. The sequence goes on from SLKT01000155.1 coordinate 8,458, forward strand.
TCGGGGTGGGAGAAATCGAAACGCAGCCGATCCGGAGCCACCAGAGATCCCTTTTGCTGCACATGTTCACCGAGCACGGTGCGCAGGGCCGAGTGCAGCAGGTGGGTGGCCGAATGATGACGCACGATATCGGCGCGCCGTTCCCGATCAATTGAAGCCCCAACGGTCTCGCCTTTTTCAAGGTGGCCGGATTCCAGACGGCCAAAATGGCCATGGTAGGCGCCGGCCAGCTTGCGGGTGTCGGTCACCCGGAACACGCTGCCCTGCCCTTCCAGCATGCCGGTATCGCCGACCTGGCCGCCGGACTCGGCATAGAAAGGGGTGCAATCAAGCACGATCACGGCCTCCTGGCCGGGCTCGAGGCGATCGATCGCCTTTCCATCAACCAGGATGGCCAGAATGGTGGCCTGATCCGTTTCATGATGGCGATAACCCAGAAACTCGGTCTGTGGCAAGGTGTTGATCAGATCAGCCGAGATGCCGTCACGGGCATCGAAACTACCGGCCGAACGGGCCCTTTCCCGCTGGGCTTCCATGGCCTGCTCGAACCCGCTCTCGTCGACGGTCAGTGACCGCTCGCGGGCGATATCACGGGTCAGGTCGACCGGAAAACCATAGGTGTCATAGAGCTTGAAGACCACTTCCCCGGGGATCTCGTCATCATCCAGTCCGGCGATGGCCGATTCCAGCAGTTTCATGCCCTGATCCAGGGTTTCTCCGAAGCGGCGCTCCTCGCGTTCCAGCACCTGGGTAATGTGCCCGACCTTGTCGACCAGTTCGGGATAAGCCTCGCCCATGACTTCGGCCAAGGGTTCAACCATCTGACCGAAAAACAGGTCTTCACAACCGAGCTTGTAGCCATGGCGAATGGCCCGCCGGATGATGCGCCGGAGCACGTAGCCGCGGCCATCATTGGCCGGCAACACGCCATCGGCGATCAGGAAGGCGCAGGCGCGGATATGGTCGGCGATGACTTTCAGCGACGGCGAATCGCGATCTTCGGCGCCGGTCAGACGGGCCGCGGCATCGATCAGGTGTTCGAACAGGTCGATGTCGTAGTTGGAGTGCCTGCCCTGCAAAATGGCCGCCAGGCGCTCCAGTCCCATGCCGGTATCCACGCATGGGGCCGGCAGCGGCGCCATGGAACCGTCGCCGGCCCTGTCGAACTGCATGAATACCAGATTCCAGACTTCCACGTAACGATCGCCGTCCTCGTCCGGGCTGCCCGGCGGGCCACCGGGAATGTCCGGGCCATGATCGAAGAAAATCTCCGTGCACGGCCCGCACGGGCCGGTATCGCCCATGGCCCAGAAATTGTCGCTCTCATACCGCTTGCCGGGCTTGTCGCCGATTCGGGTGAAGCGACCGGGATCGACGCCAATGTGATCAAGCCAGATGCCGGCGGCCTCCTCGTCTTCCTCGTAAACCGTCACCCACAGCTTCTCGGCCGGCAGACCACAGATATCGGTAAGAAATTCCCACGCAAATTCAATGGCTTCTTTCTTGAAGTAATCACCGAAACTGAAGTTGCCCAGCATCTCGAAAAAGGTGTGATGGCGGGCTGTATAGCCGACATTCTCAAGGTCGTTGTGCTTGCCACCGGCGCGCACGCAGCGCTGCGAGGACACCGCACGCTTATATGAGCGCTTCTCGGAACCGAGAAACACGTCTTTGAACTGGTTCATCCCGGCATTGGTGAACAGCAAGGTCGGGTCATTGCCCGGCACCAGCGAGCTGGACGGCACAACCCGGTGGTCGCGCTGTTCAAAGTAGTCCAGGAAAGCCTGGCGAATTTCGGCGGTGGTTTTCATTGACTTTGCAATTGCAGATTAGACGTATAGTTTAAGGCTTCAGATTCATTCGATCAGTTCCCGAATGATGGCATGATCAAATCCACGCCGGGCCAGCGCCTGCTGACGGCGGGATTTTTCCCTGAAATCTTGCGCGGGTTCGCCGGCGTAGCGGCGCTCATACCAGTCGTTGGCCAGTGCGAACCAGTCCACCTCCAGGCCGCCCAGGACCTGATTGATCAGCGCGCGCTCAATACCGCGCTCGCCCAATTCCGCCCGGATCCGCACCGGTCCGTAGAATTTCGCGACCCGGCTGCGAGCAAAGCTCTCGGCATAGCGCTGATCGGATTGCAGGCCGCGCTCGGCCAGGTCAGACAGGACACTTTCAACCAGCTCGCCCGGCCAGCCGCGCCGCTCGAGCTTGCGGGTCAATTCCCTGAATGAATGCTCGCGACGGGCCAGCAGGCGAACCGCTGCCTCCTCGACCTCGGTCCGACTGACCTCCACGCCGGCGATTTACCCGGCCTCGGCCTTCTGCGGCTCCTCGGCGGCTTCGGCCGGCTGCGACTTGGGCAACAGCTTGGCGCGCACCTGGCGCTCGATGTCGGCGGCCATGTCCGGGTTGTCCTTGAGGAACTGGCGAACATTGTCCTTGCCCTGGCCGATGCGATCGTCACCGTAGCTGTACCAGGCGCCGGACTTCTTGATCAGGCCGTGCTCCACGCCCAGCTCGATCAGCTCGCCCTCGCGCGAGATGCCCTCACCGTAGAGGATCTCGAACACAGCCTGGCGAAACGGCGGGGCCATCTTGTTCTTGACCACCTTGACGCGGGTCTCGTTGCCGATCACCTCGTCACCGCGCTTGAGCGCGCCGATGCGTCGAATGTCCAGACGTACCGAGGAGTAGAACTTCAGCGCATTTCCGCCGGTGGTGGTCTCGGGCGAGCCGAACATCACGCCGATCTTCATGCGAATCTGGTTGATGAAGATGACCATGCAGTTGGTGCGCTTGATGTTACCGGTCAGCTTTCTCAAAGCCTGGCTCATCAGGCGCGCCTGCAGCCCGACATGGGAATCACCCATCTCGCCCTCTATCTCGGCCTTGGGCGTGAGAGCGGCCACCGAGTCGACGACCACGATATCGACCGCGCCGGAGCGCACAAGCATGTCGGTGATTTCCAGCGCCTGTTCACCGGTGTCGGGCTGGGAAATCAGCAAGTCATCGATATTGACCCCGACGGCTTCGGCATAACTGGGATCCAGCGCATGCTCGGCATCGACAAAGGCCGCCGTGCCACCGGCTTTCTGCACCTCGGCGACCGCGTGCAGGGTCATGGTGGTCTTGCCGGATGATTCCGGCCCATAGATTTCGATCACCCGTCCACGCGGCAGGCCACCGATGCCCAGGGCCACATCCAGGGCCAGCGAACCGCTGGAGGCCACCGGCACATCCTTGCGCCCGGAGTCATCGCCCATGCGCATGATCGCGCCCTTGCCGTACTGCTTTTCGATCTGCCCCAGCGCCGCGCTGAGTGCTCTCTTGCGATTCTCATCCACTGATCCGTACCTCGTTCAATTCGTTCGTTGTGCCAGGTTGA
>SLKT01000015.1 GCA_007134485.1 Wenzhouxiangella sp.
GGTGACGAGGTCTGCTTCGAGATCGGGTTTGTCAGCACTGGCACGGGCACGCTGGAAAACTGCCAGGGCTCCGACACACTGCTGGGTCCGCTGGGTGCATTCACAGCTGGTCAGAACCGCGAGTTCTGTTACACCACCTCGGCTGAAGATCCCAACCCGCTGGAAAACACCGCTACCATCACCTGTGATGTGGCCGGCTTCGACAACCAGGCCAGTGATTGGGACAGCCATGAAGTGGAGCTGATCAGCCCGGCCGTGACCCTAGAGAAGGCCTGCCGTCCGGATCCGATCCCTGTGGGTGGCGAGATCTTCTGGGACTTCGAAGTGACCAATACCGGCAATTCAGGCCTGACCTGTCTGCTCAATGACGCCGATGCCGGCATCATTGACCTTGGCTTTGCCCTGGCTGCCGGTGAAAGCTTCGACTACACCGCCTCGCGTGCAGTCACTGAAGCCGACATTCCGCAGATCAGCAACTACGCAGAGGTCCAGTGTGATGTCGATGGCTTCGACAACCAGGTCAGCGATGATGACTGGGCCACCTGTGAAGTGGCGCCGATGACCGAAGAGGTCTGCCGGACTCCGGGCTTCTGGGGTACCCATGCCGGTACCGAGAACCGTCGTGCGACCAACCTGACTCAACTGGTCATCGACGCAGCCGGAGGTTCCATCGAAGTCTGTGGCAAGTCGCTCGACAACACCCTGGTCGGCAACACCGAGTCCGCGCTGGAAGCCATGTGCGTCAGCGTCCAGGGTGAACAGCAACGGCAACTGGCCCGGCAACTGACCGCCATGGCGCTGAACTGCGTGATCAGCGGTGGTGGAACCGACTGCACCGGCACCGGTGTCGAAGGTCTGTTCGCCGACGCCAATGCCGCCTGTGCCGCCAATGAAGAATATCTGTCCGACTTTATCGGCCGGGTGGATTGCTTCAACAACGGTGGTTACTGGAACGAGGACGAAGGATCCTGCTATATCGATCCTGAAGATCCCAACAACTGCCAGAACCGTGATCTGGACTACTCGACCGAAATCTTCGACGGCGTTGAACCGCTGCCGGGACCGGCCGGAAGTCCGCGGGCCTGCAATACCGCAACTCGCAACGATGTCTACATCGTTCCCTGATGCGGTGCACCGGTGCGGCCATTCCCGGCCGCACCGGGATGTTTTTCAACCAACCAGCCGGGGCGTCATTGGACGCCCCGGTTCTTCTATGCAAAAAGGCGCGACCATGCACATGCCCCCAATGAAGGTTCAATTGTTTTTCCTGGCGCTGTCGGCCATCACGGTCTGTAGTACGCTTCATGCTGATGACCTGGTGGTCGATACACTGGACGATGCCGGTCCCGGATCACTGCGAGCAGCCATCGAGTCTGCCAATAGCGAACCGGGCGCCCAGGTCATCGTGTTCGACCCCTCCGTTCACGGCGGCGCCATCGTTTTGCAATCCAGCCTGCCGGAGATCACCGACGATATCGAGATCATCGGACCGGGCGCGGAACTGCTCAGCATTGATGGCAACAACAGCCATCAGATCATCTCGATCTCCGCCGGAGTGACCGCTATCCTTTCCGGCCTGACGCTCACCCAGGGAAGCGATCAACTCGGTGGTGGCGCGATCGTGAATGAAGGAGAACTGACGCTCTCCGCAGCCACACTGATTGGCAACAAGGCTGAGTTCGGGGGTGGTGGCGCCATCGACAATGTGTTCGGCACGCTCACGCTGATCAATTCAGTTCTTGCCGATAACGAAGCCAACTTCGGTGGGGCATTATCGAATTTCGAAGGCTCCGTGTTGATCATCAATTCAACGCTGACCGGAAACTCGGCACTTCAAGGCGGCGCCATCGACAACACGGGTCTGCTGGTGATCGAAGCCAGCACCCTTCACGCCAACCAGGCCGAGATCGGGGGCGGCATCGAAAATGCCGGATCGGTGGACATCATCAATTCCACACTGTCCGGAAACCAGGCGCTGGAAGACGGGGGTGCAATTGACAACTTCGGCGGCATTCTGCACCTGCTGTTTGTCACTTTCGCCGCCAATGAAGCCGGTCTTGACGGTCAGGCGATCTGGACCGGACCTGATATTGATGACGACGAAGTGATGGCCAGGAATGTCATCATTGCCGGTGATGGCGAAAACGATTGTTACATCGACGAACCTGATTCATGGACCACAGGCGGGCACAACCTGGCCATTGACCCCGGCTGTACCGGCTTTCAGGTGATCGATATCGAAGACCTGCAACTTGGACCCCTGGCCGATAACGGCGGCCCCACGCTCACCCACGCTTTTGGTCCCAACAGCCTGGCACTTGACACAGCAAACGACTGCACCGGCTTTGATGGTCTGACCAACGTAGGCCAGGATCAACGCGGCACACCCAGGCCCCAGGGAGATCACTGCGATATCGGCGCTTACGAGCGTATCTTCGAGGATGAAAAGGAAGATGTCATCTTTGCCGATCGCTTTCGGAGACTCAGTCCCTGACCGGTAGATGGTCCAGATGGTGATCCTTGATCAGGCGATAGAGCTGGGCGCGGGAGACTTCCAGTTGCGTGGCGGCCAGGTTGACATTGCCACCGGCCGCTTGCAGTGCGCGTTCAATGGCCTTGCGTTCGGCGCTCTTGCGACACAAGCGCAAAGACTGTACCGGATCAGGTTCGGGCGCCGATGTACATGTTTCTCCCTGCATGGAAAAACCAAGGTCGGAACCCGATATGGACCGGCCATTGCCCATCACCAGGGCCTGCAGAACGCGGTTTTTCAGCTCGCGAACATTGCCCGGCCAGGCATGCTGATTGAGCGCCGAAACCGCGCTGTCATCAAGCGAGCGTGCATCGACCTCGTACTGGCCTGCAAACCGTGAAATGAAGCATCGGGCCAGAGCGACAACATCTTCACCGCGCTCACGCAATGCCGGGGTGTGAATCCGCAGGGCACTGAGCCGGTAGTAAAGATCATTTCGAAAGAGGCCGAACCGGCACGCGCTTTCCAGATCGGCATGGGTTGCAGCCACGATCCGAACATCAGCACGAATGGGTTTACAACTCCCCAGGCGCTCGAAACTGCCCTCCTCCAGGAACCTCAGCAGCGTGACCTGGTTATCCAACGGCAAATCGCCGATTTCATCCAGCAGCAAGGTTCCACCCTCGGCTGATTCGATGCGACCGATGTTGCGTCGATCGGCGCCGGTAAAAGCACCGCGTTCATAGCCAAACACTTCGGATTGAAACAGCGAATCGGGCAAGGCGGCGCAATTGACCGCAATGAAGGGCCCGGCAGAACGCCGCGAATAATGATGCAACAGATTGGCGACCAGTTCCTTGCCGGTGCCGGTTTCGCCGGTGATCAACACCGGCGCATCAATCGAAGCCACCCGCTCTATGACTTTGCGCAACTTCACGATGGCCGGACTGGTGCCGATCAATTCAGGGCATGTCCGTCCCATGATGGTTAGCGTTTCAGTCACGGCAGCTCGCCTTCTCACTGGACTCCTCCTGCACAATCGTCAGGTGAACTCCACCGCGCGCCTGCCAGGCGACATCACAGGGCAGTTGTATCTCGACCGAGACAAGGTCGAGTCCGTCCAGCACAAGATCCACATCAGCAAGTCCCAGATCACTGTCCAGATGCAGGAGGGTTGGCTGGCCAAAAACTTCGGCATGAAAGTGAACCGGGACCGGATGACGTGCGACCGCGGCCAGCTCGATGGCCGCGCGCAGTGGACAATCGTTCAGAGCTTGCCCGGTGCAGACCCGCAAGCCGTTGTCGGTCAGTGAGTTGACTTCGAAGCGAGTCGGCAGCGGTCCCTGTCGTTCGAATGCGCCAAGATCGGCATAGCCTCCGGCAAAACGCGGGTCACCATTGCCGCGCTGGTCCCACACCAGCACCTTGCCATCGGCATCCAGTGAAGCCGAGCCATCCGCCAGATTAACGGCCGGACTGAGACCACTCAGCGGCAAGGTGGGCGTCGGCCCGTTGTAATGGCCCAGCGCCTCGAAACGCGGATCGGCATCCAGCAACGGACGACCACATCCCCATTCGCTGCCCTGAATCAGGTTGCTGACGTTGTCGGCCGGCGACAGATCGACATGCACACACTGGATGGGCTGGCTGCCGGCGATGATGGAATTGGCCAGATACAACTCCCCCATGCTGTAAAGACCGGCACCCAGGCCGGCCAGATTGTCGGCCATTGTCACATGAATCAATCGCATACTGCCCCCCTGCCCGGCCAAGGCGCCCCCCTCCAGGGCCGTATTGCCCAACAGAGTGGAATTGACCACAATCAGTTCGCCGCCGACATTGAAAATAGCGCCGCCCTGGACGGTGGCCTGATTTCTCATCAGGGTCACACTGTCCACGACCAGGCGTCCGCGATTGAAGATGGCACCGCCGTAATCAGAAAGCCCTCCAGTCAGGGTAACGCCACTCAGGATCAGCTCACCCCCCGGTGCGATCTCGAAAATGCGCTCGCCATTGCCGTCCAGAGTCATCCCGTAGGCCTGCCAAAGCAACCCACGGACAAAGCCGTTAATCATCACTCGTGAACGGATTTCAGGCAGCGGGCTATCGAGCCGGATCGTCACCGGCTCGGAAAATGGACTCCCGCGGTCACCGAGATGAATTCGCCAGACATGCTCTGGATGGTCCGCGGCAATTTCCAGTGCCCTGCGAAGACTACCCTCGCCACTGTCGGTCGCTGAAGTCACAACCAGCTCCGAGGTGCGCGCATTGGCATCCAGTCCCGGCCCACCGATTGATATCACCACAATGATGATTGTCCAAAACATGATTTTCATGGCCCGAATCTCCCAGTCGCCCGACAACAAGCAAAAATGACCATTCAGGGCTCCAGCCTCGCCAGGGTGATCACCAGGTCCTGACCATGGCCACTGCCCAGGGTATGGAGCAACCTTGCGCTGGCATGTCCCTCGGCACGCACCGTCAGCGTGTACCCGGGCGCTGCCAGATTGGAAAAGGCGAAATATCCATCGATATCCGTGCGTGTCTCGCGCTGGGACTGACTGAACACATCACCGAACTGCATGCCCCACTGTGCAGTCACCCGCGCTCCAGGCACGGGCTGACCTCCGGAACTCAGAACCTGACCGAACAGCCAATGCTCTCCCCAGTCCAGAACCACATCCACATATTGGTTGGCGCCGGGCTGCAGAACCAGGCCGCGCGCTTCCAGGCGCGGCAGGGAGGTGGTCATGAACAGCAGATCACCCGCTTCGATTTCACGGATACTGAATCCCCCGTAGGCATCGCTGATCAGTTGCAGCGGGAAGTGATCTGAAGCTCCAGTACTCTTGACCCGAACCGAAAATCCCGGCAAGACACGGCCCTCGGGATTGACCAGGGTGCCGTTGAGTTCGCCGGAGGAGCGCCGGCGCAATCGCAGGTCCAGAACCTCATCGTTCCTTCCGATCGAAACCCATCGCGGTTCCAGTGGCGCGTAGTCACGATTGCCGTCGACGCCAATCTGGTAGGAACCATTGCTCTCGACCCTCTCGAACGCGTAGACACCAAGGTCGTCGGTCAGCGTCCGTCGAAAGCTGCCCGGGCGTGAGGCATTCAGCCAGACTGTCACCCCGGAGACCACCTCATTGAACGGCCCACTGACCAGACCTTCGACCCGGACAGTCGAAGTCCTGGACTTCAAGGTCACATCCAGTTGCATTGAGGACGATGGGCCCTGGGTCTGAGTGCCGGAAAGTTGCGCACGGTGCTCACGAAATTGCGGATGGCTGAATGTCAGCACCGGCGCCTGACTGGCCTGACGACGTTCGACCACGGCCCGGTAACTGCCATCCTCGGCCGAACGAGTTTCCTCTCCCCCACCCAAGGCGCGAATGCGAGCGTCGGGAATCGCCTGTCCCGATTCATCGGTCACCCGTCCGGCGACGACGATCTCGCCCTTGCCTTGCAGGTGCAGCTCCAGGCTGCCGATGCCGGTCCGAACTCGCTGACTCAGCGAGTGATGACGCTCGCCACCAAACGCGCGCACTTCGTACTCACCAGGGACGAGCCGGTCGAATCGAAACATGCCGAGGCGGTCACTGCGGGCCGAGCGACCCGGCATCGATTCCGTTCGAGCGTCAATCCCGATCAGCGAGACTTCGATCCCCGGCAAGACATCCCCGGCCTGATCGAAAACGGTGCCGGCAACGGATTCGATGGATGGATCTTCGTCGGCTTCGGCCTCGCCACTTCGAGCCGCAAGTGTTCCGGGACTGTCCGGTCGTGCCCGTTCGCGTTCCGAGGGTGTTCGTCCCGGACGTGCTGGCGAAGAATGACTTGAAGATGAGTGAGGGTCTGACGAATCGGCTGCTGAACGGGACGGTCGGGATGATGACTCCGACGACTCCTCACGGGCATCCGGCAGTTCGTGCTCCACCAACTCTTCGAAATTCAGGGGTTCAGGAGTTTCCGAGTGTGGCTGAACGCCAATGCCCACGCGTTCCGGTGCGCACATCAGGACAAGAAACAGCGCAACAATCGAAGTCAGGACGAGCGCGGACACTCGAACCCATCCGCAAGCCACACACTGGCCGGTGAGCCTGCCAACACACATCACGCCAACCACTGACACAAGCCTCCAGATCAAGGCACTGCAGTCCACAGCTCACTGTGGCAGCCCCAAAGCCCACCTCGGGTGCCCAAGCGCTGGCCTGCCCCGCACTTTCAGCACGGGACAGGAGTGATCATAGTGTGATCTTCATCACACTGTCAATTAATTTTTTCTAATGTTGCGTGGTCAGGTAATGACGGTTACCGGGCTCTTGGCATGGCGGATGACCTTGTCGCTGACGCTGCCGAGCATCAGGGACTTCATGGCCGACAGACCACGGCGACCGAGGACCACCAGCGTGGTCGGATCATCCTCGGTGTAGCGGATGATTTCCTCTGCCGGATCACCAATGGAGGTTTCCTGCTCGAGCTTGTCGATCAGATCCGAGCCGAGTCCCTCGCGGGTCTGGTCGAAGGCGCGCTGGGCCGAGGCCTGGGCGGCCTGGTCGATATCGGCACGCGACATGCCGGCCATGCCGATGACTTCGACCGATGCGGCCGGAAAAACGTAGAACAGGCGCACGCCAATGTCCATCGCCTGGGCCATTTCCATGGCAAAGCGCGCGGCGCGAATCGAGTTCTTGGATCCGTCGACGGGGACCAGGATTTCCTTGATATGTTCTGTCATGGTCTTGACTCCTCTGATTGTCAGGGCCATTCAGGCCGGTTTCTTATGCTTTGTACATTCTAATTGTAAGCCCAAGTCGGATTCGGGATTTGATCTGGACCAAGTCAGGTTGCCGTTATCGGCTCTCCAGTAACGCCTTGAGCGCGTTCTCATCCAATATCTCTATGCCCAGGCCTTCGGCTTTGGCCAGCTTTGACCCGGGATCGGATCCAGCGATGAGTGCCGTGGTGTTTTTCGACACGCTCGAGGTAACCTTGGCGCCGAGCGCCTCGAGTTCGGCCTTGGCCCGCGACCGGGTCATGGACTCCAGGGCGCCGGTCAGCACATAGGTGTTGCCGGTCAGTGGCAGCTTGTCGCTCGAGGGCATTTCTTCCGGCTGGTAATGGATGCCAGCCGCAAGCAGTTGTTCGATGACTTCGCGGTTGTGTGGCTCGTCGAAGAAGGCACGCACATGAGCGGCCATGACCGGGCCGACATCGGGCACTGCTTCGAGCGCATCGAGATCCGCTTCGGCCAGGTTGTCCAGGGTGCCGAAGTGGCGCGCCAGCTGGTTGGCCGTGACCTGCCCCACCTCCCGAATACCCAGGGCAAACAGCAATTGGCCCAGGGTCACCGATTTGCTGTTTTCCAGCGACTCAAGCAGGTTGTCTGCGGATTTTTCAGCCATGCGTTCCAGTCCAGCCAGGGTGTCGCGGTCCAGCCGATACAGATCGGCCGGTGAATGGACCAGGTCCTGGTCGACCAGTTGGGCGATCAGCTTGCTGCCCAGCCCGTCGATATCCATGGCCTGGCGACTGGCGAAGTGTTCAAGGGCGCGTCGGCGCTGGGCCGGACACACCAACCCGCCGGTGCAGCGACTGACCGCTTCCCCCTCGACCTGCTCGACCGAAGATCCGCAATCAGGGCATTGATCCGGCATGATCCACTCCACGGTGCCATCGGGGCGACGCTCGGGAATTGAGCGCACCACTTCCGGAATCACGTCACCGGCCCGGCGTACCACGACGTAATCGCCAGGGCGCACGTCCTTGCGCCGGATTTCATCCAGGTTGTGCAAGGTCGCATTGGTCACGGTGACCCCGCCGACAAAGACCGGCTCCAGCCGTGCCACTGGAGTCAGCGCGCCGGTGCGCCCGACCTGGACCTCGATGTCGAGCAGCCGGGTGACTTCCTCCTGGGCGGGAAACTTGTGCGCGAGGGCCCAGCGCGGCGCGCGCGAAACCGTGCCCATCTCGAGCTGCTGATCAAGATCATCGACCTTGTAAACCACGCCGTCGATGTCGTAGTCCAGGCCATCGCGCTGATCGAGTATCCGCTGGTATTGCTCCAGCAATCCGTCCACCCCGCGAACCGTGGCGGTTTCCGGACTGACCGGCAATCCCATGGCCTTGAGCGACTCGAGAATGTCACTGTGGCGGTCCGGAAGGCCATCGGTAGTGGCCGCGCCATAGCAGAAAAAATGCAGGGGCCGGCCGGCGGTGATGGCGGAGTCGAGCTGGCGCAAGCTGCCGGAGGCGGCATTGCGCGGGTTGACGAAGGTTTTCAGCCCTTCATCGGCCAAGCCTTCATTGAGTTGCTTGAAGCCGGAGCGGGTCATGAAGATCTCGCCACGCACCTCGAGCGTATCCGGCAGATTTTCACCGCGCAATCTCAGCGGAATGGAGCGAATGGTGCGCACGTTGGAGGTGACATTCTCACCACGTCGGCCATCACCCCGAGTGGCGGCCAGCACCAGTTCGGCCTGTTCATAACGCAATGCAATCGCCACGCCATCCAGTTTGGGTTCGACACAGTATTCGATGATCTCCAGGTCCAGCTGATCGCGGATGCGCCGATCGAACTCCCTGACCTCATCGGCCTCGAAGGCATTGGCCAGCGACAGCATCGGAATGCGATGCTCAACGGTCTCGAACCCCTCGGCCGGAGCCGCACCGACCCGTTGTGTCGGCGAGTCGGCGGTGATCAGATCGGGGTGTTGCCCCTCGAGTTCGTGCAACTCCTTGAGCAAACGATCGTACTCGGCATCGGAGATGACCGGATCATCCAGCACGTAATAGCGGTAGTTGTGCTCATCAAGTTCACGACGCAGATGCGCAATGCGCTCGGCTGCCTGACTGGATTCGTTCACGCCGCTGTCAACCGGAATTGCCGAGTCCGTGGCGGCGATCGTATTCACGGGCGTCCTCGCGCATCTGGGCGATGCGCTGACGCGAGATCAGACAGCGACTGTCATCAAGCACTTCCGCATCAAGCAACTCGCCCACGCGCCGGGCCGTGGCCAGCATGGCGTCCCAGGCATCCAGTGCGCTGACCGGTCCGGGCAAGGTAGCGAAGAAAGTCAGGCCCGGGGTGGCGAAACGATCCCAGCTTGCCGGATCGAAATGCCCGGGTGCGGTCAGATTGGCCACGCTGAAGACCGGGTCGCTGGCCCCCTCGTGCAAGCGATGAAAAATATTCATCTCGCCGAAATCCAGCCCGGCCCGGGATGCGGCATCGAGCAGTTCGTTACCCTTGATGGGCCGATCGTCCTTGCGTTGTACATACAGGCTGATGATCTTTTCCGGTGCGGCCCGGGCATGCGCTCGGTGAGGCGTATCACCGCCATCCTCATCGGACGCGCTGTCCTCGTCACCGGCCAGCATTCGAGCCGAGGCCAGCCCGGCGGCCAGATTGGCCGTCGAGGCCGGCATTTCACGATCGCGTCCGGTGCGCGGCGGTTCCGGCTCGTCCGGGTCCGGCGACGGGCCCAGATGCGGCTCGCGCCGGCCGCTCAACCAGCGCTGATGATTGCGTCGGGACTCGCCCTTCGGCTTGTGAAACAGCACGATGCCGGCCAGGATGATGATGCCAAGCAGGATCAGTATCAGGCGCAGATTCTCCACAGCGTCAAGCCTCGGCCAGCGCGAGCGCCTTGTCAAGGTCTACCGAGACCATCCGCGATACTCCCGGCTCGCGCATGGTCACCCCCAGCATCTGGTGCGTGACCTCCATGGTGACCTTGTTATGCGTCACCAGCAGAAACTGCACGTGCTCGGACATCTCGCGCACCATCTCGGAAAATCGCCCGACATTGGCATCATCCAGCGGCGCATCCACCTCGTCGAGCAGGCAGAATGGCGCCGGGTTCAGGTTGAAGATCGAGAATACGAAAGCGACCGCGGTCAAGGCTTTTTCACCACCCGACATCAGGTGAATTCGGGCGATTCGCTTGCCCGGCGGGCGCGCCATGATCGCCACGCCCGATGACAGCCAGTCCTCACCCGACATCTCCAGATAGGCATGACCGCCGCCGAACAGTCGCGGAAACAGGATTTCCAGGTTGGTGTTGACCTTTTCGAAAGTTTCTCGAAAGCGCGTGCGGGATTCGCGATCGATCCGCTCGATGGCCTTTTCAAGCGTCTGCAAGGCCTCCTCCAGGTCACTGTGCTGACGATCGAGGTATTCCTTGCGCTCGGCCTCGCTTTCGGCCTCTTCAATGGCGGCCAGGTTGACCGGCTCCAGACGCCGGATCTTTTCTTCTAGCGCTTCAAGTTCCTGCTGATACTTCTGCGCCTCGGCGCCATCGGGCAATGTCTCGAGCAGCGCTTCCAGGTTGCCGTCCAGTTCCTCGATGCGGCCCGCCAGCGAGTCGGCCTTCAACTGGGTCTCCTTGAGCTGCAATTGACGTTCCGACTGCTCGTTGCGCGCCTCGTCAGCCTGCGAGACCGCACCCTGGCGGGCCTTTTCCTGCTCACGCCACTTTGCTTCCAGGCTTTCCAGGTGGTTGCGGGCATCACGCAGACGGGACTCGATTTCGAGTCGCTTGTCGAGCAGCTCGTCGCGCTCCTGTTGCTGCTTGCGAACCGGCTCATCACCCTGGGCCAGCGCCTCGCTCAGCTCCAGGTAGCGTTTCTGCAACTGGCCGACCTGGTTGTCCATGCGTTCGATCGACTGGCGCAGCGATTCCAGTCCGGCGCGACTGGACTCCAGCTTCAGCGACAGTGACTCGCGCCGCTCGCGAATCTCTCGCTGACGAGCGCGCTGCGTCTCGCGCACGTCATCCAGGCGCTGCTTTTCCTTGCGCAGGGGTTCGCGTTCCTTTTCAGCCCGTTGCATGGCGTCCAGGGCTTTCTGCATGCCGGCCCGCGCTTCGCTGACCGCCTGAGCGTCTTCTTCCTGGCGCTGTTTCAGACTGGCCATTTCCTCGGCCGCTTCCTTTTTCTGCCGCTCCAGCGCTTCCAGGCGACCGTTGATGGCGCTGAGCTGGCCCTGGTGGCGGGCGCGCTCGCGCTGGACTTCGTCGACCTGCTCGCCGGCCCGCTGCAATCGGCCCTCCTGTTGCTCAAGGGATTCCCGGGCCGTTTTCAGTTTGCCCTCAATGGCTTCGATATCCTGATCATCGTTCTGGATCAGCTCACCCAGTTCACGAATTTCCTGCTCTCTTTGCAATAAGCCCTCGGACTGGTCATCGGCCGTCGGCTGACGCAACCAGCCCGCGCCCAGCCACAGGCCATCGGGTGTAATCACCGACTCCCCGGGCTCCAGCCCGGCCAGCATGGATTTCGCCTCGGTCACGTTTTCAGCCCGCCTGACACGGGCCAGAATGGACGTCAACGCGCCGGCCTGCCTGACCAGTTCGGCCAGTGTGCCGGACGATGGGGCAAGGTCGCGACCATCGGCCAGCATCAGCCCGGCCCGGGGCAGGTGCTCATCGAGCAATCCGTCAATGCGCTCGACCCGGACCGCGGTCAACCAGTCGGCAAGCACGGTTTCGACCGCCACCGTCCAGGCCTTGTCGCTGACCTCAATGTGCTCCAGGATGCGCGCTTCGGGATCCAAGCCCTTGTCGCTCAGCCATTGATCGGCCTGCTCACCACCGGATTCATCGCGGTTGAGAATACGCAGGGACTCCTGCCGCCCATGGCGTTCATGGCGCCTGGCGCGTGCTGTTTCCAAATCATTGCGCAAGCTCTCGATTCGCTCACGCAGTGCTGCAATCTCCTCGCGCAATGTTTCGGCCTGTTGCCGAGCCTGCTCCAGTTGCCGATCACACTCGGACATCGAACGTTGCGCTTGATTTTTCTCATCGAGCAGCTTGTCGCTGGCTTGTTCACCTGCCTGACCTTGCAGGATTTCCAATCGCTCGGCGGCACGGTTCATGCGGTCATCGAGATGCTCGATGCGCTGTTTGAGCAGATCCGACTGGTTGCCGGCCTGGGCGGCATGGCCCTGGTGTTCCTGCCACTTCTGCTGCCACTGATGCAGTTCGGCCTCGACGGTCTCCAGGGCCTCGCTGGCCTCCTGTTCTTCCTTGCGCGCCTGGTCCAACTGCGGGCTGAGCTCGGCCACCAGCTCCGATGTTTCCTTGACCTGGGCCTTGTCGAGCACCAGGTGCTGCTGTAATTCGTTGAGCTGGGCCTCGGTTTCGTTGTACTCGGCCTCGCGCCGCTTCCTGATCTCGCGCTGATGCTCGATAGCCTGCTCCAGGCGTGCGATCTCGCCGGCCACCTCGTAGAGTTCGGCCTGGACCTTCGAAACCCGTTCGGAGGCCTTGTGCTGGTTCTGGCGCAGGGTTTCCAGTTCCTTTTCAGCGTTGCGCTGCCGGGCCAGCGCTTCCTGGAGTTGATTCTCCACCGTTCTGAGTGATTGCTCTTCATCTTCGGCGCGCTGCCTGAGTTCTCGCCAGCGCAAGGCCAGCAAGCGTGCCTCGTCCTCACGATACCGGGCCTTGAGTTTGCGGTAGCGCTCAGCGGCACGTGCCTGGCGTCTGAGCTTGTCAAGCTGCTTGCTCACTTCTTCGCGCAAGTCACTGAGACGCTCGAGGTTCTCGCGAGTATGGCGAATGCGGTTTTCAGTCTCGCGGCGGCGCTCCTTGTAGCGCGAAATACCGGCGGCTTCTTCAAGAAACGCTCGCAATTCCTCGGGACGGGCCTCGACGATCTGCGAGATCATGCCTTGTTCGATGATGGCGTAACTTCGCGGGCCAAGGCCGGTGCCCAGAAACAGGTCGGTAATGTCCTTGCGCCGGCAACGCGTGCCATTGAGAAAGTAGACCGACTGACCATCGCGGCTGACCTGGCGCTTGACCGAGATCTCGCTGTAACTGGCGTACTCGCCTCCTGCCCGGCCATCGGAGTTATCGAACATCAGCTCCACGGTTGCCGTGGCCACCGGCTTGCGCGCGCTGGAACCGGAAAAGATCACATCACTCATCGACTCACCGCGCAACTGCCGGGCCGAGCTTTCACCCATCACCCAACGCACCGCGTCGATAATGTTGGACTTGCCGCAACCATTGGGACCCACGATGCCCATGAGATTGGACGGAAACCGAACAGTGGTCGGTTCGACAAACGATTTGAAGCCGGACAGTTTGATTGCGGTCAGTCGCATGGACGTCTTTTGAATTAGTCTATTGTTTTGCCAACGAGCCAAAGGTGACCCGAACATGCCCAGCCAACCCAGCCGGGAACTGGAAACTTTCCCCAACCCGCAACCGGCGCGGGATTATACCATCCGGATTCGCGTACCCGAATTTACCTGCCTGTGCCCCAAGACCGGTCAGCCGGACTTCGCCGAATTGCTGATCGAGTATGTTCCCGACCAACTCTGCGTGGAACTGAAGGCCCTGAAAATGTATGTCTGGAGCTTTCGAGATCAGGGCGCCTTTCACGAGGCAATCACCAACCAGATCCTGGCCGACCTGGTGGCGGCCACTCAGCCGCGCTTCATGCGCTTGAGCGCGGATTTCAATGTCCGCGGCGGCATCTACACCACCGTGGTCGCCGAACATCATGCCGAGGGCTGGCAAGCGCCAACACCGGTCACACTGCCCTGATCACTCGGTTTCGGGCTGGGCTTCTTCAAGCGGCAGCATGGGCGTGATCTCTGCGGCATCGTAGAGATCCTCGACCAGGGCTTCGAGACGTTGGCGGACCAGGTGACGACTGATTCCTTCGCGTACATCGGCCAGCGCCGGCACTTCGATCGGCCGGGTATCGACCACCCGCAACACCCGCCAGCCCTGCGGCGTCTCCAGCGGCAATCCGACCACTTCGCCGATTTCGGTCTCGTCAAGCAACGCGGCAATGTCATCGGGCAACTGGCTGCGATCCACCCATAGCGGCTCATCGACACCCAGCCCGGTTGCCTGTGCGCTGGCCAGCAACTCTTCGAAGGTCGCCTCGCCGTCTTCCAGGCGGGCAATCTGGCGCAGCGCTTCGGTCTGGTCGCCGTAGAGAATGGCCTCGATTCGGAACTGCTCTCCGCCGGCCCGGTCCACCTGGTCCTGGTAAACGGCCTGGATGTCATCCTCGGTCACCGGGTAATCATGGTAGATCTGGTCAAAATATCGAAGCTGCAGGGTTTCCAGGTCGCGAATCATGCGCCGCGCCCGGACCTGTGGTTCACGATCCAGGCCGTCTTCGCGCGCCGCATTGGCCACCGCTTGCAGCCGAATCAGCTCTTCGAGAATTTCGCGCATGCCGTCATGATCATCCTCGGAGACGTTGCGCTGCGACATCATGTATTCCAGCATGGGAAGGGTCACCGGCTGACCATCGACCTTGACCAGAATGGTGTCGTCCTCATCGACCAGTTGATTGTCCGGCTGCTGATCCTGACAGGCAACAAGCGCAATCGAAACAGTAAAAATCAATAATTTAAGCTTCATTTTCAGAAAATGCCTCAATTGTGAGTGCATGAATGTCGGTGTTCATCAGCTCACCCATGGCCGCATACACGCGTCGATGGCGAGCCAGTCTGGGCAACCCGTGAAACAGTGCACTGACGATGCGCACACGAAAGTGGCCCCGACCGTCCCGCGCGCCCGGGTGACCGACATGCAAGTAGGACTCGTCGATGACCTCCAGGCTTTGCGGGTCCAGTGCCTGTTCGAGCCTCTGGCGAATCATTCGTACCCGTTCTTCGGTCATGGCAGCACCATCTTGAACGGCTTGACCTCGGCGCCGGTCCACGCGCCCGACTGGATATAGGGGTCGGCATCGGCCCACGCCCGGGCTGCGGCCAGATCATCGAACTCGGCCACCACCAGCGAACCTTCGAAACCTGCCGGGCCAGGATCCTCGGCATCGATACCGGGCAAAGGCCCCGCTACAATCAGTCGGCCCTCGTCGGCCAGCGCCCGCAGCCGGGCCAGGTGCGGCTCACGCGCAGTAGCTCGCCGCTCGAGGCTGTCTTCGGCATCGCGGCCAAGGATCATGTAGAGCATGGACATCCCGTTCAAACCCAAAACGCCATTGTAAGGTTTTCCACGGCTTCGGTCATCCGATCATCGGGCAAAGCCGTCGTCAAACCGGGTACACTTGCGGCCCATGAACGAGGTCACCGACATTCGCATCACGCAGGCGGAAATGCCGTTTGCCGTGGTCCAGGGACAGCCGGTCCTGAAGCTGCCGGATGATCTGTATATCCCCCCGGACGCCCTGGAGATCTTTCTCGAGGCATTCGAGGGACCACTGGATCTGTTGTTGTACCTGATCCGCCGTCAGAATCTCGACATTCTCGACATTCCGATCGCCGAGATCACTCGCCAGTACACCAGCTATATCGAGATGATGCAGGGCATGCGCATCGAACTGGCCGCCGAATACCTGGTGATGGCCGCAATCCTTGCCGAGATCAAATCGCGCATGCTGCTGCCTCGCCCGGAACCGGAAGAGGACGAAGAAGAGGATCCACGCGCGGAATTGATTCGACGGCTGCAGGAATACGAACGATTCAAGCAGGCTGCCGAGGATCTCGATGAACTGCCGCGCCTGGAGCGCGATATCGCGGTGGCCTCGGCCGCTGTGGAGGACAAGGGTGAGGTCAAGCTGCCACCCGAGGTGGATCTCAAGGAAATCCTTCTGGCCTTGCGCGACGTAATGGCCCGGGCGGAGATCTTCGCTCATCATCACGTTCAGGCCGAGCCACTATCGGTTCGCGAACGCATGGCGCGCATCACCGACCTGGTGTCTCGCAACCAGTATGTTCAGTTCAATGAATGTTTTGATCTGGAAGAGGGGCGCATCGGCGCTGTCGTGACCTTTCTGGCCCTGCTCGAGCTGCTGCGCGAGCATCTGGTCGATCTGGTCCAGCAGGAATTGTTTGGCAGCATTTACGTGCGCAGCCCGGCACAGACCTGACGAGTGGTCGACCGGATGGCGCCACCACGATTTCGAAAGATTGATAATTGATGGATATCGAGTACCTGAAGAAAGTTGTCGAGGCCGCCTTGCTGGCGGCGCCGGCGCCACTGAGCCTGAATCAGCTCAACGCGTTGTTTGCAGATGACGAAAAACCGGGACATGGCCTGATCAAGGAAGCACTGGCCGCACTGGATGCCGACCTGGAGCACCGGGCCGTGGAGTTGACCGAGGTCGGCAGCGGTTACCGATTGCAGATTCGCACCACGTTGATGCCGGTGATATCGCAACTGTGGACCGAGAAACCGCCACGCTATTCGCGCGCCCTGCTCGAGACCCTGGCCATCATTGCCTACCGCCAACCGATCACCCGTGGCGAAATCGAGCAGATTCGCGGCGTGTCGCTGAGCGCCAATATCCTGCGCACACTCCAGGAGCGCGACTGGATCAAGGTGGTCGGTCACCGTGATGTACCCGGTCGCCCCGAACTGCTGGGCACCACCAAGGCGTTTCTGGATTACTTCAATCTAAAATCACTGGATCAATTGCCCACCCTGGCCGAAATCAAGGATATTGACAACCTGGAGCCTGAACTTGAGCTGACCCACCCCAATCCCGACCGGGATTCGGCGACCACGGAGGACACCGATGAAACGCAGCAAGAAGAAGGCGCCGGCGAAGAAACGCCCTCAGAAGAGCACGACATCGAAGCCCCGGAAGACCAGAAAGCACAAACCGCCGAAAAACCAGCCGACTGATCCCGGCCCGGCCGGCAGCGGGCGTCTGCAGAAAGTCCTGGCCCAGGCCGGTCACGGTTCGCGTCGCGGACTGGAAAAGCGCATCGAGGCCGGTGAGATCATGGTCAACGGTAGCATCGCCAGGCTGGGCGCGACGGTTTCGGTCGGTGACCTGATCGAATTCGATTCGCGTTCCTTTCGTGTGGTTTCCGATCAACCCGAACATCGCACGCTGATTTACCACAAGCCCGAAGGCGAAGTGACCACGCGCAATGACCCCGAAGGTCGCAAGACCGTGTTTGATCGCCTGCCGCGACTGAAAAACGAGCGCTGGATCGCCATCGGCCGCTTGGACCTCAATACCGCCGGGCTGTTGCTGCTGACCACTGACGGCGAACTGGCCAACCGCATGATGCATCCTTCCGGAAATGTTGACCGGGAATACCTGTGCAGGATCCGTGGGGCGGTCAGCGAAGAGCAGATTCAGCAATTGCTCAAGGGCGTGAAGCTCGAGGATGGCGTGGCGCGCTTTTCGGACCTGGTGCCCGGCGAGATAACCGCCGGGCATGCCTGGTATACCGTGACCATCATGGAAGGTCGTAACCGCGAAGTGCGCCGTTTATGGGAAGCCGTGGGCGCCCAGGTCGCCCGCCTCAAGCGCGTGCGATTCGGACCGGTATTCCTGCCGGCGCGGGTCCGCAGCGGCCGGTACGAAGAACTCAGCCCGGCCGATCATCGCATCCTGCGCGAGGATGTTGGCCTGCCCACCCAGGCCCGCGAACTCAAACTGGACCGTATCCAGAAAATCAAGAACAATTGACCACTGAAAACACCATGCATGTGCCTGCAAGCCGCGCGGCTGCCGACGCGAGGAAGAGGGAGTACACAAATGGCCTGTTGTGGCGATGATCCAGGGCTTGCAGATGGATGCCGGATACCGGATAGAGCTGGTCTGTTCACCCTATCGAGCCTGGTGACAACGACGCCGGCGTGGTCTGCGGAGTCCGCGACCTCGGCCTCGGTCATTCATACCCCGCTCGTTGTCGCCGTCCTGGGGCTGCTGGCCCTGATCTTGCTCTGCGCGGCACTTCTTCTGTGGCGTTTGCTCTCTCGTGCACGGCGACAAACCCAACGCATTCAGGAGCGGCTCGCGCAGTACAAAAACATGGCCGGCAATCTTCCGATCGGCTTGCACGAGGTGGTCGATGACATTGATGCCGGCCCCATGTTTGTTTATATCAACGACCGTGCGCTGGAGTTGATGGGCGTCTCGCGCCTCGAGGCCGAGAATGATCTCTACACCGCGTTCTCCAACGTGCACCCGGACGATCGCGAGCGGGTCATGCAGACGCATGAATCGGCGCGCAAGAAAAATATCCCCTTGATGATCGAGGCGCGCTTCATCGTCGAGGGTCGTCAGCGCTGGCTCAGGATCGAGTCCTGGCCGCGCGAAGTCAACGGTCATCTATCGTGGCCTGGTTGCACCACTGACGTGACGGATCGACGCGAGGCCGAACTACAGTTCCGCGTACTGTTCGAACAAAGCCCGTTGGCAATCATCTTGCACGATCCGGAAACCGGGGCATTGCTCGACGCCAATCGCGCGGCCTGGGAGTCGTATGGATTGAACTCCTTCGAAGAATTGCGCCAGCGGAACATGTGGTCGGATCCACCTTATTCCGAAACCGATGCGCTCGCCTTGATTCGTCAGGCCGCCGAAGGGCGTGCCCAGCGCTTCGAGTGGTGCAGCGTGGATGTCCATGGACAGCCATTCTGGGAACTGGTCAGCCTGATGCCGGTGACCATCGACGGACGCCTGAGAGTATTTTCTTCAGCGGTGGATATTTCCGAGCTGCGCGCCTCTCAACAGAGACTGGCCGAACGCGAGAGCCTGTTGAGCGCCATGTCCGAGCTTGCCACCGTGGGCGGCTGGTCAGTGGATTTGCAAAGCGGAGAGCTGACATGGACCAAGCAAACGTATCGACTGCACGAGGTGCCGGTGGATACCAATCTGTCGGTGACCGATGCGCTGGCGTTTTATCCACCTGAAGACCGATCATTGCTTGAGCGGGCCCTCGCGCGTGCCCGGACGCAGGGCGAGCCTTGGGATCTGACCCTTTCGATAACGACCGCCAACGGTCAGCAACGCCTGACCCGTTCGATTTGCCGACCGGTCAAACAGGATGGAAAGGCAGTCCAGCTGGTCGGTGCTGTCCAGGACGTCACCGATTTGGTAGAGGCGGAACGTCGCTTCCGCGCCATCTTCGAACAATCACCGGTCATGACCCTGATCCACGATGCCGAAACCGGCGAAATACTTGACGCCAACCAGCAGGCCTGGTTGGGCTGGGGGTATGCGTCGATGGAAGACCTTCAGGCAGCCAAGCCACACACTCTGATAGGGCCTGAATACGGTGAAGAGCAGGCGCTGGAGAGAGTACGCCAGGCGGCCCAGCGCAGCCGTGACCGTTTCGAGTGGTGTTCACGGCACGCCGATGGTCACGTCATGTGGCATGACGTAACGCTGACGGCAATTCAACTCAGCGGACGTGCCTGCGTGCTGGCTGTGTGCCTGGATATCACCGAACGCCGCGCCTCGGAAGAGCGCCTGCGCGAGAGCGAGGCACGGTTCCGCCGCATTCTGCAAGACGTGGACGGAGTGTCGGTGCAAGGATACGACGCTAATGGCCAGGTTCGCTACTGGAATCGTGCATCGGAAGAATTGTATGGCTATTCAGCGGCCGAAGCCATTGGCAGCAACTTGCTCGACCTGATCATCCCTCCGGAAATGCGTGACGACATGCGCGAGAACCTTGAGCGCATGCTCGAAGGCAAGGGCATCGAAAACGGCGAACTGGAGTTGATGCGCAAGGACGGCAGTCGGGTTCCGGTCTACTCCAGTCATACCGTGCTGCGCCGGCCTGATGGCGAGCCCGAGTTGTTTTGTGTTGATATCGACTTGAGCGAGCGCAAGGCGCACGAGGACGCGCTGGTTCGCATGGCCAACTATGACGCCCTGACCGGCCTGCCGAATCGGCGGTTGATGGGGGTACTGCTGGAACAGATGATGATTCGGGTTCGGCGCTCGCAAAGTTCGTTTGCATTGTGCTATCTCGATCTCGATGACTTCAAGCCCATCAATGACGCCGTGGGCCATGAGGTCGGCGACAGCGTGCTGATCGAGGTTGCACGGCGTCTGCGCCGGTTGGTTCGTGGTAGTGACCTGGTCGCTCGTCTCGGTGGCGATGAATTCGTGTTGGCGCTGGACAGCATCGGCGATGGCCCGGCGCTTGAGAAAAGGCTTCGCTTCATCCTTGACGGTATCTCACGTCCGATCGAACTGGATGGACGCCGCTTTCAGGTGCGCGGGAGCCTTGGCGTCACCCTTTACCCGCAAGACGACGCCGATCCGGACACCCTGCTTCGCCACGCTGATCAGGCCATGTATCGGGCCAAGGCTTCGGGGCGCAATCAGTTCAGCCTGTTTGACACGGAAATCGAGGCACGGGTCAGTGAGCAGCGGGAGCGATTGCGCGAAATTGAAAAAGGCCTGGACCAGGGTCAGTTCCGGCTGTATTTCCAGCCCAAGATCAGGATGGCCAGCGGCCAGGTGGAGGGCTTCGAAGGCCTGGTGCGATGGCAGCACCCCGAGTCCGGTGTGCTGGAGCCGGGCCGTTTTTTGCCGGTGCTGGATCGCACCGAGCTGGAATCGCGATTCGGCGACCATGTGATCGAACAAGCCCTGCAGCAGCTTCAGCAGTGGCTGCAGGACGGTCTGGATCTGAGCTTGAGCGTCAACATCTCCGGCCCCCATCTCTTGAGCGAGGACTTTGTCGACAGGCTGCAGGGCTTGCTCCGTCGATATCCGGACGTGCCGCCCGCGCGCCTGGAACTGGAGATCGTCGAAAATGCCGCGGTCACCGATCTGGAGCGAGCCGTTGCCGTCTTGCTGGCGGTCCGCAAACTGGGACTTCAGATCTCACTGGACGATTTTGGCACCGGCTATTCCTCGCTCAGCCACCTGCGCAGCCTGCCGGTCGATGAAGTCAAGATCGACCAGAGCTTTGTACGCGATATGCTGACCGACCTCAATGACTACAATATCGTGCGCAGCGTGATCGGACTGGCCGACGCCTTCGGCATGCGGGTGGTGGCAGAAGGCGTGGAAACACCAGAACATGCCGATGCGCTGCGAAACCTGGGCTGCGAGATCATGCAGGGCTACACCTTCGCCCGCCCGATGCCGGCCGAAGAGGTCGTGGACTGGCTGTCCGATCAGTCCACGTAGGTGCAGGGTTATTCACTAAGTTTCTTCAAGCCAGCGATACAATGTGCGCCGGCCGACGCCGAGCAGGGCGGCGGCACGGCGCTTGTTGCCGTTGACCCGTTCAAGGACGTAGTTGACATAGCGACGCCTGAGCTCATCGAGGCTGGGCAGCATGTCCCCTTCAAGCAACTCGGCGGGAAAGGCCGCAGCTTGCGCTCCGGGCGCGGCCTGGCTGGCGGGAGCCTTGCGTATCCGTTCCGGCAGGTGTTCCGGTCCGATTTCCTCGCTCTCGCAAAAGGTGACCGCCCGCTCCATGGCATTTTTCAATTCACGGACATTGCCCGGCCAGGGATAGGCATGCATGGCCGCCTGGGCCTTCTCCGAGAGCCGCCTGGCCGGACGATCCCGCGCGGCGGCAAAACGAGCCAGGAAACTCATTGACAACAGGTCCAGATCCTCGCGCCTTTCCCGCAGGGGCGGCACTTCGAGCTGGAACGCCTCGAGGCGATAGTACAGATCCTCGCGAAATTCCCCGGCGCTCACTTTTTCGGTCAGATTGATATTGGTGGCCGCAATCAGACGGACATCGACAACATGCTCTCGGTCAGCACCGACCGGGCGAATTCGACCGTCCTGCAAGGCGCGCAGCAACTTGGCTTGTAGCGGAGCCGGCATCTCGCCAATCTCATCGAGAAACAGGGTGCCGCCATCGGCCTCGCGAAACAGTCCGGCGCGCTCACGTTCTGCCCCGGAAAAAGCGCCCTCGGCGTGGCCGAAAAATTCACTCTCCAGCAACTCGGCCGGCACACCTGCACAGTTGACGGCCAGGAATGGTTTCTCGGCTCGCGGACTTTCGGCGTGAATAGCGCGTGCCACCAGGTCCTTGCCGGTCCCCGACTCGCCGCTGACCAGCACCGGGCCATCAGCGCGCGCGATCTGGGTGATGCGATCGAACAACACGCGCATGGGCCGACTGCTGCCCTCGATATCATGAAATGCATCGCGCTTGAGCACCTTTCGGAAGCGTTGCACCTCGTCCTGGAGCTTGCGATTGGCCAGCAGTCGCTCGACACTCAAGGTGAAATGATCCATGTCCAGCGGCTTGGTCAGGAAATTATCAGCTCCGGCCTTGAGTGCGGCAACGGCCTTGTCGACGGTACCAAAGGCGCTGATCATCAAGACCGCCGGGGCGGCATGTCGAGCGCGCACCTGTTCAAGCAACTGCAATCCGTCGACCCCGGGCAGTTGCAGGTCGCTGACCACGACATCCGGTTCGAACTCGTCCATTGCCTTAATGGCCACCTCGGCACTGGAATGAGATTCAACCCGATGGCCCTCCGACTCCAGCTCTTCGACCAGCAGCTCTGCCAGGCTGTGGTCATCCTCGACCACCATGATCTTGTGTTTGACTTCACTCATGTTCAAGCACCAGGTCGAAACAGCCCCCGCCCAACTTGCCGCTGCGACTGACCCGGATCTCCGCTCCGTGCTCGTCAGCTACAGTGCGAACAATCGCCAACCCAAGCCCGGTACCCTGGCCATCTTCCCGGGAGCTGTGAAAAGGCTCAAAGATATGCTCATGCTGTTCATCCGGGACACCCGGACCATCGTCTTCTATGCGAATCACGACTTGGTCACATTCGGAAAATGCTGAAACCCTGACAGTCGTCTCGGCGGCCTGGATGGCGTTGCGTACCAAGTTGAGCACTGCATGTTCCAGGCGCACTTCGAATCCGGAAGCATGCAGGTTGTCATCGACCGGAATCAGGTCGAGTTTGATTCCGCGCGCCTCGGTCTGGGGAGACGTGGAGCTGGCGACCTGCTGCAGCAAGCGGCTGATCGAAACCTCGGAACGCTCGCGTTGATCGCTGCGCACAAACTCCATCAACTGGCGGATCAACTGCCGGGTTCGCAATACCTGACGACGCATGCGCTCCAGTCTTCGCCGACTGTCGTCATCGATGCCATTTCGCTGCAGCAGACGCCGTGCATCACCATCAATCACACTCAGAGGCGCGCCCAGTTCGTGGGCCACTCCGGAGGAGAATCGACCCAACGCCGCCAGACTCTCCTGCTCACGCAAACGTTCAGTCATCCTGATGTGCTCATGATGCTTTTCATCAAGCTCGTCACGCATGCTCTGGATGGCATCAAGCATGCGGTTCAGACCACGACCCAGGGCCGCCAATTCGTTGGGACCACTAACCTGGGCCCGGTGTGCCTGCTCACCGGATTCAACCCGGCCCATGCTGTCAAGCAATCGATCCACGTGGCGAACCACCGCAAAACGATGACCAACCAGCAAGACCACGAACATCAGCAGCATTACCGCTGCAAATGCCCACCAACCGCGATCACGAATCTCGCGCAGGCGCTGGGCAATCTCGCTTTCCTGACGAACGACCTGCAGCAACCCTTCGATCCGACCGGTTGGCGCGGTCAATGGCACGAAATACGAAAAGACTTCCTCACCGGCCAGTTCTGCATAACGCCCCAATTCCTCGCCCAGGGCCACCACTTCGGCGGCCTCGGCCTGCTCCTGCCAGCCGGGACGCGCCTCGCCCGCGGTGGCGACCCGGCGACCGCTGGCATCGTAGACATAAGCCCCATAGACACGCCCGATATCGAAAACCGCATCAAGAGATTCCTCGATGCGATCCATGTCACGATCCAGCAAGGCCTGCTGCACGGGCACCCGCATCGCTCTGGCTACCAGCTCGATTTCCTTTTCCAGTCGATGCTCGACCAGATTTTCAACCGTATGGAAACTCACCCAGACCAGCAGGCTGGCCAGCAGGGTCAACGGCAGAAAGATTTGCAGAATCAATTGAATTCTAAGACTGTGCATGAGCCCTATTCTATGTCACATGCGCCATCCTGACACACAATTCGTTCAAATCTCGCGAAGCACACGACTCAACTTATTGATTTTATTGGTTGTCGCCGCTTTGGCACGAAACATGCATTTATGTCTCTGCAAGTTTTACAATCATCACTCCAAGGAGGAGTACTCATGAAAATTCGCAATATCTTCGCACTGATCGTATTTTCGTCTGCCCTGGTCTTCGGTGGCCAAGCCATGGCACAGGACTACCAGATGGAACAGCAGGAACCGCCGCAAACCGATGTCTCTGAGCAAGAGCTGCAGCAGTTCGCCGAAGCTCAGACTCAGATTTCGGAGATCCAGCAGGACTTCGCCGGCCGTCTGCAGGACGTGGAAGACCCGGAAAAGGCCCACGAACTTCAGGTCCAGGCCAACGAAGAAATGACCGAGGCGGTTGAAAGCGCTGGTCTGGATGTAGACTCGTTCAACGATATCGCCATGGCGATTCAGAACGATCCGGAATTGCAGCAGCGTTTGACCACCATGCTGCAAGACGGTCAGTAAAAGCATCTGACCTGGCCCGAGTCGCCTGCCCCGGCGGCTTCGGAGCCAACCCAAACCGGATGGCCGGGCCCGCTTGCGGGCCCGGTTTTTTTATTGCTGATCAGGGACTGTAAATGGTCCGGCCATTGCGGGCGTATTGATTGAGCACCCGGGCGGCCTGCTCGCGTTGCACGCTCCTAGTGACTGCGATCCCGCGGGCCGCCAGGCATTCGACCCAGCCCTCGGGGCGATCGCCTTCGTCGAACCCTGCAGCTTCGGCATCGGTCTTGGTTGCCCCGCACAGCACCGAGCGCACACCCGACCAGGGAATGGCGCCCAGGCACATGGCGCACGGCTCACACGAGGTGACCAGTTCCAATTCGCCTCGCCCTGCCCCGTCCAGATTCCAGGAGGCCAGCGCCTGCTGGGCCAGGCTCAGCGCCATGATTTCGGCATGGGCCGAAGAACAATTGGCCGGCTCGACCCGGTTGACACCCACGGCAATGACTTTCCCGGCCTCACGCTCGACCACCAGCGCCCCGAAAGGCCCGCCACTGTCATGAATCACGTTCTGGCGCGACAGGCTGATGGCCACGGCCATGCGATCTTCGGGAGATTCCAGCATCTTGGGCAATTGCTCACAAAACAAACCGATCCAGGCCGGCAAATCCAGTCGCAGCGATTGCGGCAGCTTCATGATGTTGCCCGTACCCGTATGGCCTCGAACAGCGCCACGCCGGCCGCGACCGAAACATTGAGACTTTCCATGCTCCCGGGCATGGGAATATGAATCAAGCCGTCGCAACGCTTGCGGGTCAATCGGCGCAATCCCTTTTCCTCACCACCCATGACCAGCGCCAGCGAACCGCTCAGATCAACTTCGAACAGGCTGTCGCTGTGGGTTTCGGCGGCCAGCCCCAGTCGCCAGACACCCTGCTCGCCCAGCATGGTCAGTGTGCGAGCCAGGTTGGTGACCACGGCCAGCGGAATCAATTCCGCGGCACCAGCCGCCGCGCGCCGGGCCACGGGCGTAAGGGGCGCGGCCCGATCCCGCGGGATGACCACGGCCGTGGCACCGGCTGCTGCAGCAGAGCGCAAACAAGCCCCAAGGTTGTGCGGATCCTGAACACCGTCGAGCACCAGCAACAGTGGCGCATTCTCGCAGGCATCCAGCAGGTCTTTCAGTCCATGATCGTCAATCGGTTCACGTGGCTGGAACTCGGCAATCACGCCCTGGTGGCGTACGCCCTTGGCCATTCGCTCGAGACTGCGCTCATCGGCCTTTTGAATACTGATGGCGTGCGCCTGGAGATCTGTGACCAGTGCGTCCAGGCGTTGCCCACCCGGCTTGACCCAAACTCGCACAATGCGTTCCGGGGCATGTTCAACCAATCCGGAAACCGCATTGATGCCCATCGCCAGCTCACGCTTCATCGCCATCCCCGCTCAAACGCAGGTCGATCTTGCGCTCCTCGATATTGACCGAGGCGACGCGCACCTCGACCCGGTCGGCCAGGCGAAACTGCTTGCCGCGACGCTTGCCGGTCAGGCTGTGGCTGACCGGATCAAAGTGGTAATAGTCATTCGGCATGGCGGTGACATGCACCAGCCCGCTGATGCCGAAGCGGGTCATTTCGACAAACAGACCGAAACTGGTCACCCCGGTGACGATGCCATCGAACTGGTCGCCGATATGACGTTGCATGAACTGGCACTTGAGGCGCTCATCGACATCGCGACTGGCCTCCTCGGCTCGGCGTGATGTCCACGAGCAATGTCGACCCAACTCGACCATATGCGAATCCGAATACGCAAAGTTCTTGGCTTTGCGCTTGCGGACCTGGTGCTTGATGGCCCGGTGCAACAGCAGATCGGGATAACGTCGAATGGGTGAGGTGAAATGCGCATAGTCGGACAAGGCCAGTCCGAAATGGCCCTTGTTTTCGGGCTGGTAGACCGCCAGTGCCATACTGCGCAGCAACACGGCGTTGACAAGATGTTCGTTCTCCCGACCGGCCACCTGGCTTTGCAGGGAGGCAAACTGGGCCGGTTCCGGGGTTTCCTTCCAGCTCACCTTCAAACCTTGAGCACGAACAAAGGCCTCCAGGCCCTCGAGCTTGTCGGTCGGCGGCGGCTCGTGAACCCGGTATAGCATGGGCAGCCCGCTCTTGCCGACAAAGCGCGCCGCCTCGACATTGGCCAGGATCATGCATTCCTCGATCAGGCGATGGGCATCATGGCGGGTGCGCAGACGAATATCGGCGACCCGGCCGTCGGTATCGAACTGAAACTGCGCTTCCTGGGAATCAAAATCCAGCGCCCCCCGCCGGGCACGACGCCTGGCAAGGACCCTGTAGACATCGAACAAGGCATCGAGATTGTCCAGCACGCCTGTAAAGCGCTCCCGCAGCCGAGGGTCGCCGTCGATCATCATGCGCTTGACCTGGTCGTAGGTCAGACGCGCATGCGAGCGCATCAGCGCCTCGCGAAAGCGGCTGGATTTAACCTTGCCCTTCTCATCCAGACGCATGTCGCAGACCATGCAAAGTCGATCCTCATCCGGTCGCAGCGAGCACAGGCCATTCGACAACGTCTCGGGCAACATGGGAATGACCCGATCGGGAAAGTACACCGAGGTACCGCGCTTGCGTGCCTCTGTATCCAGTACATCCTGATGACGAACGTACTCGGCCACATCGGCGATGGCTACCACCACCCGGAAACCGTTGTCGGTGCGCTCGGCAAACACCGCGTCATCGAAATCTCGCGCATCGGCCCCATCGATGGTGATCAGCGGCAGTTCGCGCAGATCCATGCGTTCGGCGGCAATCGAGGCATCGACCGAATCGCCAAACGCCTCCGCGGCCGATTGCACCTCGTCGGGAAACTCGTGCGGCAAGGCATGGGAAAAGATTGCGATGTCGGTGGCAATGCCCGGCTCATCGGCCTGGCCCAGGACAGCCTCGATGCGTCCCACCGGGTCGCGCTCCAGGGTCGGCGGGCTTTCAATTCGAGCCACGACAATCTGGCCCGGCGTGGCCTTGCCGATACCCTCCAGCGGGATCAGCACATCGTGGATCAGGCGCGGATCGTCGGGCACGACCAGGGCCACCCCGCTTTCGATCAGCAAGCGCCCGACGATCTGCTGATGAACTCGTTCCACCACTTCGACGATGCCGCCTTCCTTGCGACCGCGCCGGTCGATCCCGGTCACCGCCGCCAAGACCGCGTCACCGTCATAGACGAGACGCATCTGGCGTGGCGACAGGTACAGATCATCACCCCCTTCATCCGGAATCACGAATCCGAATCCATCGGCATGGGCACTGATGCGGCCACGAATCAGGTCCATGTCTTCGGCCAGGCCATAGGCCGCGCGGCGGTTGCGCACGACTTCGCCGGAAGCCATCAATTGCTCGAGGACCGGCTTGACCATCCGGTCGGATTCGGCATGATCGAGCCCGAACTGTTCGGACATGCGCCGCCGGGTCACTGGTCGGCCGGCTTCACGAAGCAATGCCTTGATTCGATCAGGGGTGACGGAACGAGAGCTCTTGGACATAAGGGTTGTTATTCTTGCAACTTGTCAATTGTGCATTTCGATCAGGCATTGTATCCCGCCACGAGCGTCAATCGAATATCCAACATGCTTGACCTGATTGAATTTGGCCGGATAATGGTGGGCTGGTTTGATTGACGGTATGGACCGATCACCCATGCATTCCGGCTTCAGCATTCTTCCCAGCAAATCGGGCAATAGCCTGCTTGCGCTTCTGATCCTGCTCCTTGGCGGTTGCGCAATCATGGAGACCGGAGTTGAACCGCCACCGCCGGAGCCCGATCCATTGCCGCCGTATTACCTGCGGGCCCAGCTCGACGATCCCTTCGAAATGATTGATCAGGCCATTGGACGCGTTGGAGCATCGGCTCCCGCCCGGGTCAAGGTCCTGGAAATGGAAGAGGAAGAGGCCGATTTGTGGACGCGGCTAGCGGATCGCTTCGAGTTTTCCGAGTGTCCCGATGACAGCCGCGCCGATCGCTGGGCGCGCTGGTACGGGGAGCGCGATGAGTACATGGAGCGGGTCATGAGCCGTGCCAAGCCCTGGCTTTACGACATCGCTAACGAGATCGAAGCCCGTGATCTGCCCGGCGAATTCGCGCTGTTGCCGATCGTGGAGAGCGCCTTCGACCCGTTCGCCTACTCGCATGGCCGTGCCTCCGGCGCGTGGCAGTTTTTGAGCGCCACTGCCCGGGAGCATGGCATCGAGATCAACGAATTCTACGACGGCCGGCGCGATGTTTATGCCGCTACACGTGGCGCACTGGACTACATTCAATACCTCGGAGGACGATTCGACAACGATTGGAATCTGGCCCTGGCCGCTTACAATGCCGGTCAGGGACGCGTCCGGCGCGCCATCAATCGCAATCGAAATCGGTCCACGGCCTGGCATGAGCTCAGCCTGCCGCGCGAGACCCGCGCCTATATTCCCAAGATGAATGGACTGGGCTGCCTGTTTCGTGAACCGGAGCGCTACGGATTCGAGCGACCCGAATGGCCCAACCAGCCGACCGTCGAGCGAATCGCGCTGGATGGTCCGACCGACATCGTTCGCCTGTCCGTCTATGCCGGGCTGGACCTGGCCGAGCTGATTGCGCTCAATGCCGGATTGAATCGGCATCTGACCTCGCCGACCGGACCTCATCACCTGATCGTGCCCGTCGATTACACCGAGCAAGTGCTCGATGCCCTGCCAAAGGTCAATGGTGATGATGCGATTGTCTGGCGAGAGATTCGCGTTCAACGTGGCGACACGCTGTCCGGGCTGGCCCAGCGTCACGACACCAGCGTGCGCGCCCTGCGCGAGGCCAACGATCTCAACAGCGACTTGCTGCGCATTGGTCAAAACCTGCGCTTGCCCGGAAATGGCGTCATTCCGGAGCAGTCACCCTATGCCGATCGATACCAGGAGCTGGCCAATCTTCAGGAGCGGCTATTGCCCACCCGACGCTTCCAGCATCAGGTCCGACCGGGAGAAAGCCTGTGGGTGATCGCGCGTCGCTACCGGGTCAGCGTGGCCGACATCCAGCGCTGGAACGGCATGGGTCAGAGCAATCTCATTCGACCCGGTCAACGTCTGTTGATCCACATGGACCAGCCGGCTGGCCGTTCTCGGCAGGTCGCCACCACCAGCTACACGGTCCGAAGCGGCGATTCCCTGTGGACGATCGCACGTCGCCACCAGGTTCGCCTGGCCGACCTGATGCGCTGGAACGGGCTGGACGAGAGCAGCATCTTGCGTCCGGGGCAGGAACTGACCATACGACGAGGCGATGATGCGTAGCCTCATGATCATCTGGCTGCTCATGGGCCTGTGGCTGATTCCGGCCCAGGCCGATGTTGAACTTGAAGGCAAGATTGTCCAGGGTGGCCTGGTGTTCGGCTCCGCGCCGCCCGGCAGTCGTGCAATGCTCGATGACAAGGAGCTGATGGTGTCGGACGGCGGGGATTTCGTCCTTGGGTTCGGGCGAGACGAAAAGGCGACGCGAACGCTCCTGGTCAAGCTTCCGGATGGAAAAACCTGGAAAAAGGCGCTGACCCCGGAATCGCGCGAATTCGACATTCAGCACATCGACGGGCTGCCCCCGGA
This sequence comes from Wenzhouxiangella sp., assembly GCA_007134485.1. GTDB lineage: Bacteria > Pseudomonadota > Gammaproteobacteria > Xanthomonadales > Wenzhouxiangellaceae > Wenzhouxiangella. The sequence continues at coordinate 30,359 of SLKT01000015.1, forward strand.
GCAGGTCACTCCGCCACCAGAAGTGCTCGAACGAATTCGCGAGGAGGCCCGCCTGACCCGTTCGGCTCGCGAACGACGTGACTCACGCACCGACTGGCTGGATGGCTGGATCTGGCCGGCCACGGGCCCCATCACCGGCGTCTATGGTTCGCAGCGCATCCTCAATGGTGAGCCCAGAAACCCGCACTGGGGCCTGGATATCGCCGCACCGACCGGCACGCCAGTCAAGGCGCCAGCCGGCGGCATTGTCTCCCTGACTCACCCGGACATGTATTTCTCCGGCGGCACGATCTTCATCGACCATGGTCATGGGCTGGTGTCGGCATTTCTGCATTTGAGCGAGATTCTGGTCGAGGATGAACAACACGTCGAACAAGGTGAAATCATCGGCAAGGTCGGCGCAACCGGGCGGGCAACCGGTCCGCACCTGGACTGGCGCATCAACATTGGTGACACCCGCGTCGACCCCTACTTGCTGTTGCCACCGGATGACGATTCATGACCAGAGCGCCGGTCCTGCTCATGGCCGTGTTGCTGTCAGCCTGTGCCACCGTTCCCGAGGATCGCAACGCCGCGCCATTGCTCGACCCGACCCTGGTGGAAATGACCGCACGTCTTCCAGGTGATTACACCACGGTCCTGACACGCTCCGAGCGCCTCGATGGCCAACACCCGTTGCTGATGAACATCGAACCACAACCCGGCTCCGGCCCCGACAGGCTGGAATTTCTCATGACCCAGCTCGATCACGGGGGCTCCCCACGCATGTTCGTACTGGCCATCGAAGCCACCGCTGACCAACAAAGTCCTGAAGGGTACTTCGCCCCACTGGATTCAGCCGGCCAGGTTCACCGCCAGTGCGAGCTGCAGTTCAGCCTGCAACGCGAAGGCTTCAGCGCCAGCACCAATCCGGATACCTGTCGCTTCGGAGAGGGCAATCAATCGACCGGACTGCTCAAGGAAATTGCCTTTGACGGCAACCACCTGGTCATTGGCGACCGCCTGGTAAACCTGTCCACCGGCGAGCCGCTGGCCGATGACCAGATCCATGCATTTTCGCCGGTTCGTGCATTCAGCGGCTGGGCTGGACGGCGCGAGGGTGACGGATGGCACCGTTCCACTCCATTCGAACTGCACAGTGGTGACGATCAGATCGACCTGGTCGATGCTGCGGGAATGTCGCTGGGCATGTCTGTGAACCTGCACCTGCACGATCCCGGCCGGGACCAGGACCCGATTCTGCGAATGACCGTTTCCGATTCCGACAGTGGCGAAGTCATTGCCCAGGGCTGGGCGGATCCGGACGCTGAATCACTCGGGATCGCGCTACCGGACATCCAGATTGGACTGCAGCGCCTGGAATAAACCCGCCTTATTGCCCCACTTTTCCATAGCGTGGCTCTGCAGGCGAATTATTATTCGACCCAGCCCGAGGGATGCCCGTCTATGGGCTGGTAACCGTCTTCCACGCCCTTGGTAATGATGGCGACCGCATTGTGTGGGTGCAGGCTTTCGAAATGGCTACATCGGGCCCAGAAATCGACGATATGGTCCTGCTCCTGCAAGGCTGTCTGCAATCGTCGGGCGGCATCCTCGCAAAACATCAGGTTCTGGCCATTGAGTAATGCAAAGGCCTGCTCGTCCTCGCGTTTGACCGCTGCCTGCACGGGGGTCTTGAGCGTATTCTCGACCAGATCGATCATCTCGACAAACGGCAGCGCCTCGAACCTCCTGGGCGCCAATTGCAGCCGGATATCAGCAGCGCTGCGCTGGCTGTGGGGCGTGGCCAGAATGCCCTGCTCTGTGCCCAGCCATTCGATCACGGTTCGAGCATCAACTGCATCCCGTCCGGCAAAGTCCTTCTTGAACTGATCCTGGATCAACTGCCGAGCCAGTGCCGCTGAACACGGACAGGTGCTCGAATAAACCACCTGGAAACCCATTTCCAGGGCAAACTCCCTGCCCTGAAGTGTGGCGATCAGGCTGAATGGATAGCGCTTCCAGCCGCTGTTGTCGCTCTTCAACGATTGGCGCCGAACCATGTAGTCGAAATCCAGCCGGATCATGGCGCGCGTGCTGAGATCTTCATGTGATTCCAGGAAATCTCTCAGCAGGTGACGCAATGCCATCGGCGTCACGCTGTGTTCAGCCAGGGTGCGGTCAAGATGCAAGTACAGTCGCGACATGTGAATGCCGCGCTTTTCCGGTTCGGCCAGATCGACGAATGCGCTGATATGAGCAGTGGTCTGAACCTGGCGGCCATCGGAGCCGTCGAGCAGCACAGGCATCTCGATATGGTTCATCCCGACCCAGTCCAGCTTGCCGGCCACCTGGGTTTCGGCATGACTTGCCACATCGGGCATGTTGACGATCTTTCCGGGTTTTTTCATTGCGTACACATACTCCATCGTGACATTGGCTGCAGGGCTGATTCCCTCATCAGCAGATCGTAATTAAACGCAATCGAGGATAAAGGAACTGTGAGCAATCCAACGCTGCCACGGCCGGCCGGGCATCATCTCCGGCGGGCAATTGAAAAATGGTCGGAGCGAGAGGATTCGAACCTCCGACCCCCACAACCCCATTGTGGTGCGCTACCAGGCTGCGCTACGCTCCGACCGAAAAAACTTGATATTGGGGTAAACCGTTATTTTACCGCGA